>DTRI01000094.1 GCA_012966015.1 Flavobacteriales bacterium
CTTCAATAATCTTAAAGCTCTTACTCCGGGAATGTTCGGATATTCCATTCTAAGAAGCTCACTTGAAAGTCCTTTCTTCAATGATCTTTTTGATTCCCTGTCCAAATTCGATATTCCTGTAGAAGGCCTCCATACCGAAACTGGCCCCGGCGTTTATGAAGCTGCCATCCTTTACGATGAGATACTTCCTGCAGCTGACAGAGCTACGCTGTTCAAGACATCTGTAAAGGAGATCGCCTACAGACATGAGATCATTGCGAGCTTCATGGCCAAATGGAGTAAAGATCTCCCTGGATGCAGTGGCCACGTGCATCAAAGTTTGTGGAATATGAAAAAGACAAGCAACTTATTTTACAATAAATCAGATAAGCATGGCATGAGTGAGCTGATGAAAAGTTATGTGGCAGGACAGCTGTATTGCCTGCCTCACATTCTGCCCATGTTCGCGCCAACCATTAATAGCTTTAAGAGATTGGTGGAAGGAGCCTGGGCTCCCACAACACTTACCTGGGGCGTAGATAACCGCACGACAGCACTTAGAGTTCTTAGCAGTAGCAGCAAGGCGGCAAGACTGGAAACTCGTGTTCCTGGATCTGATACGAATCCGTACATAACAATGGCTGCCAGCCTGGCTAGTGGGCTCTATGGAATTGAGAATAAGCTGAAGCTAAAACAACCCAATACACTGGGCAATGGATACCGTGATTTCAAATATGGGAAGCTCCCCAACTCCCTGGAGGAGGCCACGAAAGCCATGCGAAAATCTAAGTTAGCCAATGCACTATTCGGCAGTGAATTTGTAGATCACTTTTTGATCACGAGAGAATGGGAATACCGTAACTACAACAAGCAGGTAAAGAAAAAGAGTAAAACCGCCATTAGTAATTGGGAGCTCAAGCGATACTTTGAAATCATCTAACTTTTGGACACAAGTCAACTATATTCGTTCAGCTTTCCAACTGATGTTAGGTTTGGTGCAGGTGCAGTCAAGGAACTAAGTGCTTACCTAAAGAAAAACAACCTGTCAGCACCACTTGTTGCTACCGACGCTAACGTAGCTGACCTGGATTTTTTCAAGTCGATTATTGAAGATCTGAGAAACGCTAGCCTTAGGCCAACAATTTTTTCAGAGATTCATCCCAATCCAGTAAAATCAGATGTGATCCTGGGTGTTGAGCGATATGAAGCAGCCTCATGTGACTCAATAATCGGAATTGGCGGAGGTGCGGGAATGGATGTGGCGCGCGCCATTGCATTGGGTATAAACAACAAAAGGGATCTTTTTGACTATGATGACCTGATTGGCGGAGATAAGTATGTCACCGAACCGATTCCCCACTTCATTACCATACCCACTACAGCGGGAACGGGAAGTGAAGTTGGCCGAAGTGCTATTATATCAGAAGATGAGACGAAGAAAAAGAGAATTCTGTTTCACCCCACCCTCCTGGCAAAAATGGTATATGCCGATCCGGAGCTGACCTTCGGCCTTCCTGCAAACATTACCGCTGCAACCGGAATGGATGCCCTTACGCACAACATGGAGGCCTATCTCGCCAAAGGATTTAATCCACTCTGCGAGGGAATTGCCTTGGAAGGGATGCGATTGATTATGGAGTCGCTTGAAACTGCAACGAACAATCCGGATGAAGAATCCAGGGCGAAGATGCTGGTCGCATCTCTAATGGGTGCTATTGCCTTTCAAAAGGGGCTGGGAATAGTGCACTCCCTGGCACATCCATTGTCCTCGCTTGTTGATATGCACCATGGCCTGGCCAATGCAATCTGTATCAGCAGAGGGCTGGAGTTCAATATTCCGGGACAAGAAGTTAAGTTTAGCAAAATGGCGCAGGTGATGGAATTAGAGAATCAATCTCCTGAAGGAGTAATCAACGCACTGAATGAGCTGAAATCAGCTGTTGGCATACCCGATGATTTGGGAAGCCAGGGTATTGTTTCTGATCATATTGAGGAATTGTCAGACCTGGCCATTAATGATTTTTGTCATCCGAACAATCCTATAGCAGTAAAGCGGGAAGATTTTAAAAGAATATACGAATCTCTTTTGTAATCGTCAGTAATGAGGTTATAACATGAAAAAAATAGGCGTAGCATCGGCATTTATGTATCCTGAACCGGAGCGACTGGTTTTTGGTAAGAAAACCTTGTGCTATTTGGAGAAGGATATGGGGCGCTACCTATCTCAAGAGGGTGCCATGCCAATCCTCATACCAGACCTTGAAGATGATGAGTTAAGTGAATTCATTTCTGAAATGGATGGCTTTGTATTTCAGGGTGGAACGGATATCGCACCCGAAACTTATGGGGAAGAACCCATTGAAAACGGAAAATGGAAAGGAGATCCAATTCGCGATGTCCATGAGCTTAAGATTATGGAATATGCGGTCAAACATGATAAGCCTGTATTTGGAATCTGCAGAGGATTTCAATTGATGAACGTCTATTTTGGGGGTACGCTGTATCAGGATATCAACACCCAGCTGCCCAATTCAATTGTTCACCGAGATGCTGAGCTCTACGATCAGCTCAATCATGAAATTGAAATTGGCTCATCCAGTATATTGGGTGAATTGTATGGAAAAGAAAATGTATTGAGTGTTAATTCCGTTCATCACCAGGGAGTGAAAGAGCTGGGAGAAAACCTCGACATTTTAGCCACATCCAAAGAAGATCAAATCATAGAAGCTTTCAAGTGGAACCAATGCGATGCGGGAAAGGTCATGGGGGTACAGTGGCATCCGGAGTTCTTTCACAATTCAAAAGAACCGGTAATCGATGCGAATTCGATTTATCGTCTGTTTTTAGATTTTTGTTAAATGGAAATAATTAATCCAGCTACCGAGGAGGTAATTAAAGAGATTCAGGGAGATACTTCCCAAACGATTCTCGAAAAGTATGATCAGCTAAGGTTAGGGCAGGTGAGCTGGGCTAACATCCCGCTAGCGGATAGAATTAACATCATTCAAAAATTCAGTGATCTTCTAAAGACCAATATCGATAAATTGGCTTCTACTCTTACAGAAGAAATGGGTAAGCCTCTGTCCCAGTCTCTCAATGAAATCAAAGGTGCCAGGAAGAGAATAAAATTTTTTCTGGAAAACTCTGAAATGTGGCTGAGTACTGAAGTCGTACACACCGAAGATAATTTACAGGAAGAGATTAAATATGAACCATTGGGTGTGATTGCAAACATCTCGGCATGGAATTACCCTTACCTGGTAGGAGTTAATGTTTTCATCCCGGCATTAATAGGGGGCAACGCGGTGCTGTACAAACCTTCTGAACTCACCGCTCTCACGGGCCTGGAAATCCAGCGACTCATGCATGAAGCGGGAATACCAGAAAATGTTTTTCAAGCTGTCATTGGCGCCAAAGAAGCTGGAGAGGCTTTACTGGCATTACCATTAGATGGGTATTTCTTTACCGGCTCTTACAAGACCGGCAAATACATCTATGAAAAGGTCGCACCAAAAATGGTACAGTGCCAAATGGAGCTGGGTGGTAAGGACCCTCTGTATGTAACTGATGATGTTGAAAATATTCATGAAGTTGCCCAAGCCGCGGCGGGTGGAGCCTTTTACAATGCCGGACAAAGCTGTTGTTCTGTAGAGCGCATATACGTTCATGAAAAATCAGTTGATCGATTCATAGACGCGTTTGTTAAAGAAGTTGAATCTTATCAAATAGGTGGCCCAACCATTTCTGATGTTTTCATCGGACCACTGGCCAGGGAACCGCAATTGGAATACCTAAAGACCCAGGTAGATGAGGCCATTGAACAGGGTGCTGAGCTAAAAACCGGCGGTAAAATTGCAGATTGTACAGGATATTATTTTCAGCCTACCGTACTCTCCAATGTAACACACGATATGCGTGTAATGAAAGAGGAATCATTTGGCCCGGTGATTGGAATTCAGTCCGTAGCCAGCGACGACGAAGCAATTTCACTGATGCAAGACACTGTATATGGTTTAACAGCTTCCGTGTATACCCGTAATAAGGACCGGGCTGATTCGATCATGAAAAAGATGAAGACAGGTTCAGTGTATTGGAATTGCTGTGATCGGGTGAGTGCCAACTTACCCTGGTCAGGAAGGGGCAACTCTGGAATTGGATCTACCTTATCCCACCTTGGCATCCGGGCATTTGTACAGCCCAAGGCCTACCATTTCAATGGGCCTCAATAAGATCTAGAAGAGAATTTTACGAAATTATCAGATAAGCAGCTCTGAGCTTACGCTTTGGAAGCTTGCCAGCTATTTTTCCCTCAGGCATTGCGATTAGCGTGAGAGGAGGTTCTTTATAATCTTGTATATCCTTTCTCCTTGAGCAGATCGTTGGCGAGGTCTGGGTAATCTGTAATCAGCCCATCCACTCCTACATCCAGTAGTTCTATCATGGAGCCTTTGTCATTAACTGTCCACGGAATAACTTTCATGTTATTCTGAGCAGCATACTCCACTAGCTCGGCGTTGACCAAAAAGAAATTAGGACTGTAGATTTCAGGAATGAAGCCAAGCAGCTTCAGGTTTTCTTCAAAGTCCGAATTTTCTGCAATTAAGAATGCCAACGCTATATCCGGGAATGTCCTATTGGCAACCATCAATATTCGAGGGTCAAAGGACTGGATGTTACACACTTTTTCAATATTTTTTTCCACGATGACTTCCATCAGCAAATCCACGAACTCTGCAGGCTTGGGATGATATTTTTCATCCCATCCCTGCACGCTCTTCGCCTCAATATTGTAGTAAACCAGAGGTAGGGAATTTTTCTCTCTATACTCTTCAACCGCATCTATTACATCCGAGAGTAAGGGCTTATGTGTCTTCATTTTCGTCTGTTCAGGAAATCGATCGAGAAGCTTGGAACCACAGTCGAACTTTGCGATGTCTTCGTAATTCATCTTGTACAAATTAAAAGAATCCTCCATGTTCACTCCTATCTCCTGCCCTGTGGAATCGTAGCATATTTCTGGGGAAAGAAAAGGTTCATGGGAAAGAAGCACCTTTTTATCTTTGGTGATCACCACATCCATCTCCAGGGTCGAAACGCCTATTTCCAACGCTTTTATAAATCCAGCAATGGTATTTTCCGGCATCAGCCCCCGACAACCCCGGTGACCCTGCAAATCTATTTTGTTTTGTTCCTTCACTCCTTCTGAACAGCTAAAGCTCAATACGCTGACAAGTAGCAGCACCAGGATCTTGACAGAATTATTACGCATCCGCCGGTTCTTCTATGTTGGATTCTGCAGTTTGTTGCAATATCCACGAATTCCAGCATTCAAGCACTTTCTCTTTTTCCGGATCATTGTGCGGCTCATGCGGCATTCCCTCCCACATCTGGAATGTAGCATTCGGCCCCGCCTGTTCCGCGAAGTCTTTGGAAGCTGCTGCGGATGTCAATTTATCTATACTTCCGTGTGTTACCAGGGCTGGAATATTCAGCTTGCTCGCATTATCAAGTGCCCAATAGCCAGCTTCATAAACATTCAAGAACAAGGACGCTGAGATCTTAGAATGCACCAATGGATCTTCCTCGTATGCTTTCACCACTGCCGGATCCCGGCTAAGGTCATTGGCATCTAATTCATTGTCCTGTGTGAACGCAGGATAAATTCCTGACATAAACTTTCCAAGCGATACTTTAAAGGCAGGTGGCTCGAATGCTAATTTGAACCAGCCAGATGAAATTATTGCAGCAGCTAAAGGCTTAGTATCACCTCTAAGTATATAATTTGCCACCAAATTTCCGCCCATACTATGTCCATAAGTGATTATTGGGATATGGGGAAACATGTCACGAGCATGTACAACTGACCGGCACACATCCGCCATGAGCACATCATAATTCAGGGCGTGGCCTCTTTTCCCATCCGATTTACCATGACCCCTGGCATCTGTACCTAAAACAGCTGTATTTCGTGCATTAAAATAGTCGGCTACATGCTGGTAACGCCCTATATGTTCACCGAGTCCGTGAACAATTAAGAGTACTCTTTCTGGATTTTCTGGAATCCAGCTGGTGCCTCTTAGCAAGGTGCCATCATCTGCGGTAATCTCATAGTTATCCTGACGCATAGAATTGTGAAATTAGGGTTGGGAAGCAAAGATAGCAAAGGGCAGAAGAAATATTGCCTTTTGAATAGACGAATAAAATTTCAGCTTCAGGCTAAAATGCATGTGCGATGTTTTGGTTGGTTACACAATTTAACGCTCGATGATCAATTTGTTTGTGTACACGCTGTTTTTAGAGGAATATCTGAGGAAATAAAAGCCTTCATCCAGCGCAGAAAAATTCACCTTCACAATATTATTTGAGTTAGCAACATCGTTAGAAAACACTTCCTGACCCAGGTAATTTAGCAATTGCAAATTATAGGACTCACCGGGAAACGGTGACTCCATCTCAAAATTACCGTTACTCGGGTTGGGATAAATTACGAGCTGTTTATCCTGTGGCTTGGATAACTCACCCGTACCCAGATTCAACAGCAGATTGTCAATGTCAGCTACAATGTCTTTCGGAGCTTTGTGAAACCAACCGTGTTTAACGTACACGGATCCATCCGTATTGATCAGGTAAGCGTTGTTTGGAGCATAGGCCATGTTCGTCCAATATTCGTTGCATGGGCCGTCAATAAGAACGGGCACATCAATGGTCATGGCGTTTAACATGGTAGATACGATTGTTTTTCTCTCGCCATACGTTGTTGGCTGCCGGTGTAAAATTCCTTCACTTTGGTTGGCAGCTGTGGTCCAAACCTGGCCGCTGTATGGGCTTACATCAACATCTGGGTGCGGTTCAACAACGTAAATAATGAATGTCGAGAGCTGGCTGCTGTACGTTGCTTGAATTTGATTGATTACGGGAATCTTTCCTCTGTACACCGGACAGGTATAGCTCCCACTAATCAGAAGAAGGGGTTTGCCTTTTTGGAGTTCGGTCAATATATCGGTGCCAGCTCCATTCACATCATAGAAGTTAAAGTGTAGTAGTGTATCGGCAACCTGTATTCCAGGAGTTTCATACGTTCCATCAGGATCTAGATAAACGCCAATTGTGCAAATAGGGTCACCATCACCAGGCAAGGAATTTACACCAATGGTGGGCCCCAGAACAATTTGGGCCATTGCGAAATGAGAGATGGCCAGCGCTATGGCAACAAATGCTAGTTTGATTTTCATGGTGTGCGATTTAGGGGTTTAGCTGTTTTGCACTGTTGGACATTCGCTAAATTCAAAGGTTTAACGATTATTATCGATGAGCTATAATAAGTGCATTGCTGATGCTCTAAGTTACAAATTAATGGGCTATTTAAAATTAACTTAATTTTGCCGACCGCTGAATAACCAGCTTTTTCAAAGTTTTGAACTTTGGAAAAAGCTGGTTAAACTATAAGGATGTTTATACCTCTAGAACCTGACAAATACTATCATATATGCAATCACGCAAATGACAGCGAAAATCTAAAGGATTGGGAATTTTCTTCTTACAACTCCATACTATCTGCACAAGAATCAAATTTAGTCAGCAAAGAGGTGATAATATGGTTTAAAGATCGAGATAACTTTATCTATTGCCATGAATCATTGACAACGGATGTTGAGGTTAAATTACAAATTGAAACTCTATGAATCTAGTAAACAACAGATACGAAACCGGAGGAGTAGACCTGCTTAACATTGCAGAGGAGTTTGGCACACCTGTTTATGTGTACGACGCTCAAAAGATACGGGATCAATATAAGCTGCTCACTTCTGCATTTTCCGATGTAAATGTTAAAATTCGTTATGCCTGCAAGGCGCTGACCAATCAGAATATTCTCAGGTTGTTGAAAGGACTCGGATCAGGGTTAGACACCGTTTCTATTGAAGAGGTGGAGCTGGGAATAAAGGCTGGCTACCAACCTGAAGAAATTATTTTCACACCCAACGGTGTTTCAATTGAGGAGATTAACAAGGCAGTTGAAATTGGTGTGACCATAAACATAGACAACATTAGCATCCTGGAGCAATTTGGAAATATCCATGGGGCAAAGGTTCCTATCTGTATCAGGTTGAACCCACATATTCTGGCAGGAGGTAATTATCAAATATCGACCGGGCATATTGACTCTAAATTTGGTATTTCTATTCACCAGCTGCGGCATGTGGAGAGAATAGTAGAATCTACAGGGTTAAAAGTTAACGGCTTACACATGCACACAGGATCAGAAATAAAGAACATTGACGTATTTTTAAGAGGCGTTGATATTTTATTTGAGTCTACAAGCTATTTTAAGGAGCTGGACTTCATCGACCTCGGCAGCGGATTTAAAGTAGCCTCCGCTCCAGATGAAGATGCCACCGACATTATAGCGCTAGGCAAGGCCCTGTCGCAACGATTCAATGAATTTTGCAAAGAATACGGTAAAGAGCTTGAGCTTTGGTTTGAGCCTGGTAAATTTTTAGTGAGTGAAGCGGGTACCTTCCTGGCTAAAGTGAATGTGGTTAAACAAACTACAGCCACCGTCTTCGCGGGTGTTGATTCTGGGTTCAATCATTTGATTCGCCCCATGTTTTATAACGCATATCATCATATATGTAACATATCCAACGCCGCAGGAGTTGAGAGGATCTATACTGTTTCGGGCTATATCTGCGAAACGGACAATTTTGCCTGGGACAGAAAAATTACGGAGATAAAGGAAGGCGACATACTTGCTTTCCAAAATGCAGGCGCCTATGGTTTTGTGATGGCCTCCAACTACAATTCCAGGCTTCGTCCACCGGAGGTTTTAATAAATAACGGAAAAGCACAGCTGATCAGAAAACGTGAAGAGCTGGAAGATAATCTCAGGAATGAGATAGAAGTTTCACTCTGACTTAATCGAGTGACCGGGTTGTTACCCAATACCTATACCCAATAATTATATAATCCATTTTACTGAGCTTGTTAAGGTCCTTGTGGCTGTAGCGCGGCAGAATTACCTTATTGATTTTGGCGAGTATCTTGAACAGTGGCTTCATGGGCGCTTTTATTGAACGCGAATATAAGCTCCTTCATCCATTCTAGCTAATGTGCGACCAATAGATGCTAATTCAAGCCCTTGAGCATTCGAAAAGTCTATAAATTCATTTTCACTTCCTTCCTTGACAGCCACCAATAACCCACCGCTTGTTTGAGGATCACAGAGCACATTTCGCTGCTCATCGTTCAATGCTACTATTTTATTTCCATAGCTCTCCCAGTTTCTCTTTGTACCTCCGGGTATACACTTCAAATCCAAGTATTTGTAAATACTGGCGATGGTTGGTATTGCCTTATAATGGAGCTCCGCATTAACGGAAGCGCCCTCACATAGCTCCAGTAAGTGCCCTAACAAACCAAATCCGGTAACATCAGTCATGGCCATAACATATTCCAACTTAGAGAATTCAGCACCCACCGAATTTAACTTTACCATTATATCCCGTGCAATGTTCTTATCCCCGGGTTCCAACAATTCTTTTTTCTGAGCGGTGGAGAGTATTCCCACACCTAGCGGTTTGGTGAGAAACAAACTGCAGCCAGCAGCTGCCTCTGAATTTCTTTTGATATTGGCGATATCCACAATGCCAGTCACTGCCAAACCGAATAGCGGCTCTGGGTTATCGATACTGTGACCTCCAGCCAGGGTAATACCTGCCTCTGCACACATGGATCGGCTGCCCTCTATTACGTGATTGGCTATTTCTGCCGAAAGCTCATTGATCGGCCAACCGAGTACCGCTATGGCTGTGACTGGAGTACCACCCATGGCGTACACATCGCTTATGGCATTGGCTGAAGCAATTCTCCCAAAATCAAACGCATCATCAACTATGGGCATAAAAAAGTCTGTTGTGCTAATGATTGCTTTTCCATTTCCAATATCAATTACCGCCGCATCATCTCTGGTGTCACTGCCCACCAACAGATTTGGATCGTCCGGTGCCTGATGGACACTTGCAAGAATTTCCTCTAACAACAAAGGCGATATTTTACAACCACAGCCAGCACCATGACTGTATTTTGTAAGTTTTATGCTTTCCATAAATTCATATTATTTTCTTGAAGAAACTGATCAACGAGCTGAGCGTTAAGGACATGATCACCAGATTTAACTGGCAAAGCATGAACTTGTACAGGCTCTCTTTTATTAAGGCCGAAAGTATATGCTTTGTCATAATATTGTAATGCAATCTTCACAAATTCCGTATAATCCTTTGATTCAAGTGCCGCTATAGCATTCTGTGCGTTTAGTCCACCCAGGCGCTTTCTTATTCTCAGGATTCCATCTCTGAGCTGCTCATCAGGGAAGTTCGTGTATTCCTTTGCAATACGTTCTGCTCGCTGTTCTACGCCCATTTCTATAGCCACAACCGGGCTGTTACGTATCTGCGCGTATAGATCATCCGGAATCCGAACCGATCCGATTGCCTGGCTCTCATCCTCAAGAATAACAGGTTTAGAAATGTTATAGTCCTTCCACGCTTCCCAAAGATCGTTTTGAAATTGCTCCGTAGTTGGTTGGGTATTCTGTCCCAAAGCTCCAAAAGAAGAGCCCTTATGACAGGCTAACTCCTCCAAATCAATTGTCTGATGACCACGTTCTGATAATTGCTTTAAGATATCGGTCTTCCCACTACCCGTCATCCCGCCAAGAATCAGCAACTTCCAGTTCAGCTTAAAACAATCATACACCTTATTGCGATAAGCCTTGTAACCCCTAACCAACACTTTAACATTGTACCCATTATCAGACAAGTATTCAGAAAATCGTTCGCTTCTCAACCCTCCGCGCCAACAGTGCACAAGCAGATTTTCATTGTCATCAATTTTGGCAACCGTATCCATAAACTCCTGAATTTTGGGTTCAACTATGTTTAAAGCGATCTCAATCGCTTTCTCCCGGCCATTTTGCCTAAAGGCCGTTCCAACTATGGCCCGTTCCTCGTTGTTCAATATTGGTATATTAATAGCACCTGGAATACAACCGCTTTCAAATTCCCTGGGTGAACGTACGTCTATCACCTTATCCGTCTTCCTTAATTCAATAAATTCTTCTATGTCCACTTTTATAATCACCTGGCCATTTATTTAATTGGATCAAAATTAGAAACATTAATGTTTGCGCATAAACTCAAACACCATCTCATTTATTTTTTTATTTGATATTTCTATACATTTGTAGCACTCACCAAATATTTAACAAATGAATGCAATCAAAAAAATAATCATTGCAATCGTTGCGTTTGTGGCACTGGTAGCGCTAATTTCACTTTTTCTACCATCTGAAGTAACTGTTACGAGAACCGCTATAATGAATGTCCCTGCAAAAGTTGTTTTTGAACAAGTGAATGACTTCCACAATTGGGTAAACTGGGATCCGTGGCAAGAGAAGGACCCAGCGATGAAAGCCACCTATGAAGGCCCAGAAGCAGGGGAAGGCAGTAAGCGATGTTGGGAAAGTGATCATGAAGAAGTTGGTAACGGCTGCCTCACTATTTTGGAAAGTGTACCCAATACCTCGATCAAAACCAAATTGGAATTTGAGGGGATGAGCCCTGGATTTGGAATCTGGTCGTTTGAAGAAGATGAAGGTGAAACTACAGTTTCATGGGGAATGAAAATGGATATGGGCATGAATCCCATTGGAAAGATCATGGGTTTGATGATGGATGGCATGATTGGGCCAGACTTTGAAAGAGGACTTGCTACACTAACAGCGCTATGTGAAAACATGCCTGTAGAAGAACCAAAACCTACTATTGATGCTAAATTGGTTTCAATAGAGTCAATTCCAATTTACTCCATCAAGGATTCGGCAGTGGTTCAGGACCTCGCTGCAAAGATGAATGATTTATATAAAGAAATTCATGCCTACGTGGAAACAGTAAAAGCTGAAATGACAAGTCCGAAATTGTGCATTTGGCATAAGTGGAACCCTGAAGGCTTTAGTGTTCTCGAATGTGCTATTCCAGTTGCGGAAACGGGCGAAGGTTCTGAAACCGTTATGGCTGCTGCAACATATTCTGGCAATGCTGTAACAACTACGCATTTAGGATCCTATGAAAGTTCTGAAGATGCTTACATTGGCTTAGAGGAATACATCAAAGCCAATGGGTACACAGTCAAGGGGCCTCCCTGGGAGATATACACCGTGGGACCTCAAGATAATCTCGATACCACAGAATGGATTACACAAATCTATTTCCCAGTAGAATAGTAGATCTGAAGCTCCATTTAAAAGAAGCCTCCTTGAGAAATTGAGAGGGCTTTTTTAATGTTCTTCATTGCGAGCGAGTGCGAAGCCATTTCTAGCTATCGTGAAGAAGAGTTGGAGATTGCTTCAGTCGTTCCTCCTTCGAAATGACGTTAAATATTAGAACGAGTTGTCTCCACTAAGCACATCGCCTATGCCGCCGAGAATGCTCCCTTCACCTTTGCGCTTTCCGCCCATTTTGGGAGCTGAAGATATAATCCTATCGGCGAGGCGACTGAAGGGCAATGATTGAATCCAGATGCGTCCATGGCCAGAGAGAGTTGCAAAGAAAAGTCCTTCCCCGCCAAAGAGCGTGTTCTTGATACCTCCCACAAATTGAATGTCATAGTTTATGGTTTGCTCAAAGGCAACCAGACACCCTGTGTCCACTTTTTGTACTTGTCCAGCCTCCAATGTCTTTTCAATAATGGTTCCACCTGCATGCACAAAAGCCATTCCGTCACCTTCGAGTTTTTGCATGATAAAGCCCTCACCTCCAAATAATCCAACACCAATCTTCTTCTGGAATTCAATGCCAACGCTTACTCCTTTTGCTGCGCATAAAAAGGCATCTTTTTGGCATATTACTTTTCCGTTCATCTGGCTGAGATCCAAGGCAATGATCTTACCCGGATAGGGAGATGCTAAAAACACATGCTTCTTACCTCGTCCCGTATTGGTGTAAGCGGTTAAAAATAAACTCTCTCCGGTAAGTACCCGCTTACCTGCTGAGAAAAGTTTATCCATTATCCCTGCATTTTCCTTGGCACCATCTCCAAAAATGGTTTCCATCTCTATTTCAGCATCCATCATCATCAGGCTTCCGGCTTCCGCAATAATTGATTCTTGAGGATCTAACTCCAGCTCTACGCATTGCATTTCCTCCCCGATAATCTTATAGTCTATTTCATGATTGTTCATAGTAACAAATATTTATTATTACCAGTCGCTTGTTTTATTTGGCTCTATGTGTGCCATGCCCTTCTTGAGCTTTTCGATGAGCTCCTCGACACCTTCCACACAGAGATCTTTTATACCACTCCACATCTCAGCACTCATTACATCATAACCACAGAATGGCTCTTCTCGCTCCAGCTTTCCTCCTGTACCAATCCTGTTGGTCTTGTCTGAATGTTTCAGTGAAGTTATTGTGTATTTATATCTCCCTTCCTTTATTTCCAGGTTCAGCATGTAGTGAACAAACCCTCCTTTTTCTGTTCCACCTGGTTTAGACATGATCTTAAACATGGATTTTGCATTGATCGTTCCATTCATGTCATTCTCAGACTTAATAACATTCGGCGATTTGTAACTGGAAGCAAACCATGCCTTGGCATTGGCGTACAATTCACCTTTCGATAATCCAGCAACTTTTACCACCTCCGTGAACTCTACCAATCCACTTGTACCCCTGGGAAGTTCTTTCTGAGCAAATAGTGGGGAGCTGAACAGTAAAAAAAGAATAATGTATCTCATATCAATTGCATTTATGTTGAGCTTCAAATATAAAAAACATAGACGTTCAATTCCAAGACCTTACCAAGCATTTATAAACCTATTGTTCATTTGTTTACCTTAGCCATCCTTCAAAATTAAAACACAAGCAAATGAGACTTTATTTATCCCTTTTGATTATTCCTTTATTGGTTGTTACATCTGATGCATTATCTCAAAAATCTAAGAAAGGTGATAAGTTCAGTGGTAAATACAAGAGCGCCACTTTCAGCGGACTAAAGTTGAGAAGTATTGGGCCTGCCCTCACCTCAGGAAGAATCTCCGATATTGCCGTTAACCCAAATAAAACCAGCGAATACTATGTAGCAGTTGCTTCTGGTGGTGTATGGAAAACGAGCAATTCAGGAAATACCTACACACCTATTTTCGATGGGCAAGGAAGCTATTCCATCGGTTGTGTAACTATTGATCCCAACAATCCTCATATCGTTTGGGTAGGTACCGGTGAAAACAACAACCAGCGCAGCGTAGCCTATGGAGATGGTGTGTATAAATCTGAGGATGGAGGAAAATCCTGGAACAACATGGGCCTAAAAACCTCTGAGCATATAGGTAAGATCATTGTCAAGCCGGGTAACTCAAATGTGATTTATGTAGCCGCCATGGGGCCCTTGTGGAATGCAGGTGGTGAGCGTGGTGTGTACAAGAGCAATAACGGTGGTGAAACCTGGAAACCAATGCTGGAAATTGATGAACACACCGGAGCCACCGATCTGGTTATGGATCCGAGAAATTCAGATGTATTGTATGCTTCATTCGAGCAGAGAAGGCGACATGTGTTTACTTACATTGGCGGTGGACCTGGTTCAGGAATCCATAAAACAACCGATGGCGGACAAACATGGAAAAAGTTAACCACTGGATTGCCCAAGGTGGATATGGGAAGAATAGGACTGGCCATCTCGCCCGTGAATCCAGATTATATATTTGCCATCATTGAGGCATCGGATAAAAAAGGTGGTTTCTTTAGAAGTACCAATCGTGGAGCGAGCTGGGACAAGATGAGTGATTACTCGACCAGCGGCAACTATTACCAGGAAATTATCTGTGACCCCAAAGACGTGGACAAGATATTCTCCATGAACACCTGGCTGCACCACACTGAAGATGGCGGCAAGAACTTTAAAAAGACGGGTGAGAAGAGCAAGCACGTTGACAATCATACGATCTGGATAGACCCAGGTGACACTGATCATTGGCTGATTGGATGTGATGGCGGCATTTACGAGACCTGGGATCATGCTGAGAACTGGCAATACAAAGCCAACCTACCCGTCACACAATTCTATAAGCTGGCAATAGACAATGCCGAGCCCTTTTACAATGTGTATGGGGGAACACAGGACAACAATACACAAGGAGGCCCCTCAAGGACCATCAACAATTCGGGTATCGTGAACTCAGATTGGTATATAACGCTTGGCGGAGATGGCTTTGAAGCGGCTATTGATCCCAAAGATCCCAACATAGTTTACTCACAGGCACAGTATGGCTGGCTGGCGAGGTATGATAAAAAAAGTGGAGAAAAATTAGGGATAAAACCCATGACTGGAAAAGGTGAACCAGGCTTGCGATGGAATTGGGATGCCCCCTTGCTCATCAGTCCACACAATAACAAGCGTTTATATTTCGCCGCCAATATCCTGTTCCGCAGTGACGACAGAGGCAGCAATTGGAAATCCATTAGCGGTGACCTCACCAAGCAGATAGACCGAAATAAGCTCGAAGTAATGGGAAAAGTTTGGAGCATGGATGCTGTAATGAAGAACAAGTCGACAACAATTTATGGGAACTGTGTTGCCCTGGATGAATCACCATTGCAAGAGAACCTGATTTATGTAGGTACTGATGATGGCCTGATACAGATTACAGAAAATGCAGGTACCTCGTGGACAAAAATGGCTAAATTCCCCGGCATTCCCGAAACTACTTACGTGAACGACATTGTCGCCTCGAAGCATAGCGCTAGCGTAGTCTATGCAACTTTTAATAATCACAAGAGAGGCGACTTTAAACCCTACATCCTGAAAAGCGCTGACAAAGGCAAATCCTGGACGGCAATACAGGGTAATTTACCTGCAAGGGGCTCGGTTTACGCGATTGCTGAAGATCATGAAAATCCGAAGTTGCTTTTTGCGGGAACTGAATTCGGACTATTCTTTACTATTAGTGGAGGCAATGAGTGGACACAATTGAAAAGTGGCTTACCCATCATTGCGGTAAGAGACCTTGAAATTCAAAAAAGAGAAAATGACCTGGTTCTGGGAACATTTGGGAGAGGATTTTACATACTGGATGATTATTCGGCACTGCGCACCTATTCTGATGAGCTGATGAAAAAGGATGCACATATTTTTCCAATAAAAGATGCGCTGATGTATGTGGATTCCAGGCCCTTGGGAAACAGGGGCAAATCGAGCCAGGGCGAATCTTTCTATAACGCTGAAAATCCTCCTCTCGGAGCTGTATTTACCTTTTTAATGACCGATACGTTAACTACCCTAAAAGAAACCCGTCAGAAACAGGAAAAGAAATTGAAGAAGGCGGGCACGGCAATCCCCTTCCCTTCACCAGCTGAAATTCGGGTGGAAGACAATGAGGAAAAGCCATACTTACTGTTTACCGTACGTGATGGGAAGAGCAATGTGGTCAGAAAAATAAAATCAGAAACGAAGAATGGCATTAACAGAGTTGTTTGGGATTTTAGATACACGGCCACCACACCCATCAAACTGAAAGAAGACAAGGTGAGCAGATATAGTGAAGCATCGTCTGGGCCGCTCGCTTTACCTGGAAATTATACGGTGTCCATGTCTAAGAGCGTTAACGGTGTAATCTCAGAATTGGTAGAACCACAGAAATTTGTATGTGTGAAGCTCAACAACACTTCACTTCCGGCAAAAGACAATGTAGAATTGCTAAAATTTGAAAATCAGGTGAATGAGTTGAGGAGAGCTGTACTGGCAACGCGCAAAGTAAAAAGTGAATCAGATAATCGTTTAGAGCATATCAAGATTGCGGTGAGGTCCGCGCCAGAGGTTCCTATTGAAATGATGGAACAAATTAAAACACTAGAAAAGGAACTTTTAGAAATAACCTTAAAGTTAAATGGAGACCACAGTCTTAGAAAACGAGAATTTGAAATACCGTCTTCTATCTCCGATCGGGTTGAAATAATCATATGGAGCATGTGGCGCGCGACGACAGCACCCACGCAAACCAATAGGGATGGCTATAGAATAGCTGCTGAGGAATTTGGCCCACTGCTGGAGGAATTGAAGGGAGTGGTAAGTAAGATTGATGCAATTGAAGAAAAGCTTGAAGACTTTAAAGCTCCTTTTACTCCAGGTAGATTTCCAACCTGGAATAATGAGTAGCAAGGCTAATCTTCAAGCAGGTGCTTTTTTTCAGCTAACCATACGGTTGCATCCTCAATATTTCCAAAAATCTTTGCTTCCCTAACTGGTTTTACTACCCTAAGATAGAATTTTGCTAATATCTTTATAGGCAGGTTATTCACTATTATCGCCTGAGCCATTCTTCGATTTATCAACTCTTTCTCTTTTGCAAAATATCTCAATGCCTCAGGAGATGCATTACCAAACACATTTGAAGCATCAATAAGTGTAAGAAACTTTCTATCAGGGAAAATTGCGAACGCCAGATTGCGGATCCTAATAGCCTCTTCCAAGTCTACGCTAGCGCCATTCTTGAGCCGAATCAAGACAGTATCGTCGTCGAATTTCGATAGAGTCGTCCCTTTAGTATGTCCGACAGGGGAATCTGATATAGTGAGTGGTGAACTAATCTTTCAGAGCTAATTTAACATGAATTCGTGATAATAAGTGTTTTGCTTGTACTTTATCTGCTGATGCCCCACAATTATCGTTTTTTTAGTTATACAGTTTTTAAGGCCCAAATGCCTGTTAACTATTCAAAACTATTTAAAACAAAAGCATTTAACCAAATATTCAAACGGCTTTGGGACGAAAACATGCTCTGCGGGGACGAACGAAAAGAATTAAATGGTCTGATGGCATTAAAAAGCCTGTTTTAGTTTGTTTTAGATAGGTAAGAAATTGTGTCACATCTATTAGCAGTGGAAATTTTTGATTGCCCCAAATTTTATTCGTAGAATCAGCTCTTGCTCACGAGATGCCTCAGCTCAGACAGCCATGCTATAGCCTCGTCTATATTTCCAAAAATTTTTACCTCTCCTGCGGGTTTCTTAACTCTCATATAAATGTTGGCGAACAATCTAATTGGCAAGTTATCTACTACCATGGCTTGTGCCATTCGTAAGCCTACCAACCTTTCATCATTCGTAAAGTAATCCATAGCATCGGGATCCATTATCCCATATATTTCTGTCGCATCAATTAGCAGAAGAAATTTTTGATTGCCACAAACCTTAATCGTAGAATCAGCTATCTCAATTGCTTCATCCAGGGATACATGCGCATCATTCTTAAATTTAATTTTTATTATCTCGGTATCAAACTTAGAGATAATAGAACCAGTTGTTTCAATCGTAGTAGAGGCGTCCATAAACAATAGTGATGGTATATGTTAAATAAGATTAATAGGTCAATCTTCTTTTTCAAGAGCGTAGAGGACACCTTCACCTACATCTACCTCATCATCTTCTTCTTCCTCTCTGGGGACTTCAAAATATTTCACAAAGGTCATTCCTGACTTTTCGATGACATTGATGGATCCCTTGTTTTCTGACATTACTGAAGCTACTATTCTAGTCAGTCCGAGCTCCTCAAACCCATATTTCAAACATGCTTTGGCAGCCTCCGTCGCGTAGCCATTGCCCCAATTTTTTCTGTACAGCCGAAAGCCAAGATCTATATCACCTGATTCTTCTGTTATCAGGCCACACCAACCGATGAACTCATTGGTCTCTTTAATGATGCAGGCCCACCTGCCCATGCCATCGTTTTTATAACGATCATAACCCTCTAGAAATACCCTTGCGTCATCAATAGAATCAAAAGAAGAGGCCTTACCAATATATTTGATCACCTCTGGATCTTGATTGAGATTGTACATATCTCGTGCATCCTCAACCGTGAGTTCCCGCAGAATTAACCTGTCCGTTTCTATGATAACGCTCATTGTTTCAATGGATTATCTCGCTTGTTTCAATCCTGCCTACAGTTCGAATTTGCTCACTGAAACCCGGCAGGGCAGGCTTCCTAATTAGGTGCTGGCAACAGCATCTGGATACTTCAATCAATACCCAAAAATACGATCCTTAATCTAATGTTCAAATAGAATAATTCCTGATAGTGTGAGCCAAAATGTTCCCAGCTGCCAACCACTTTTTCAGACAAAGCACCCCTGCTGCATGGTGATACACAACATCGTATCTAAGTGCGCCCACTCTTGGATTTATGATATAACCGATCATGCCCAGATCATGCAGCAATATCAGTGTGGGAATTATCCACACTAAAAAATCCGTTTGTTCAACAAATATTTCAGATAAAAGGAACTGATAAATGCTGCAGAAAAATGCCTATGGGATGGCTCATACTTTTAACAGTCGTCTATTTGTTCTTCTGTCTTGCCCAACGCTATGCTCATAAAACAATTATTTTTAAGCTTCCATTGACGTCCCCTGATTGGATTCTGAGAAAATACAGGGCAGGACGCAATTCAACTGACATGCTGCTGCCACTGAAACCGCTCTGCCTGAAAACCACTCTTCCACGAATGTCTGTAATCGTGATAAAAGCTGCATTTACAATTTGATTGAATTGAACCCAGCCTCCTACAATGGGATTGACCATGGTTATTGATTCAGCTTTTACACCTTCCATTTCGGAAAGAACAACAGTTGCACAAGAATCAGAATTGGAGTTTTGATCTTCGATGATCCCCTGAGGTGTGAGGTCCTTACCGACAAATCCAGCGTAGCTGCCAGGGTATTTTTCCGCTCTAAAAATCGTATTGTCACCCTGGGCAATGGTATCATATTGATCGAAAAAGCTGGCGCCAACTGGATTTTTGTAGGTCCACAAGTGATCCCCGTTTTTTGTGATTTCTGATACTTGCCCACGGGAAGATTCACATATTAAGAAGTTTCCATTGGGCAGTGGGAAAGCACCGCACTTCTTGCCCTCTAACATGGTTACACCGAAAAATGCTCCGTTCCAGGACCATTCAAAATCAGCAGGCAAAAATCTATTTGTCTGCTTTTGATAGATACCACCTGATATTTCAGGGGTTATTAAATGAACTGAGCTGAACGTACCGGTACCATCGCCGCCATTGTTGTAAACAGATATCTTATCAGCATCCAGGTATCCCGATTCCACCCATCTGCAATCATGTTGCAGGAATAACTGTTGATTGGAAGGGCCACCCTGTCTATAGATCTGTGGGTTCCCCCAACGCCAAAGGAAATCACCTCCCATATTTGCGTTTCCGCCCGTATGTCCCGCGGCTTCCGCAGTGGTGGTGCTGTGGTCTATGATGTATATCTCGCTAAGATGTCTTGCCGAAATAATAATCTGATCCAGAGAAGGATTATAGTCCACAGCATTGACGTGGGTCCAATCACTGTTATGAGAACTGGGAAAGTTTAAATCGAGCAGTTCGGGGTGGTCTGCGACCACATCGTAATTGAGTTTTGTGCTATCGAGATCCTGAACGAAATGGTCTATGAATTTCCATTCCCAAACCACACTGGCATCATTGGTTCCAATAGGCTGTAACTCGACCAGTTTATCCAGCTTGAAAACGGGGCCAACATTGCCTGAGTCTCTTCCCGCAGCAATAATCTCCGCTTTAGTATAAGTATCGGTCAGCAAACAGAGTATGTTCCCATTAGGAAGTGGCTCAATATCGTGGTGCTGCCTCAGTCCATTGTCTTTCATAGCATAGGACCAGAGTAAGGTATTGTCCCAATCCCGTAGCTCAAGAGAATCGGCGCCTGCACGGAGCAATGTCCCATCTTCCAACAGGTAGCATGTGGAGCCGGGTGTCTCAGAAAAATTCCATTGATTGACGATTTCTCCACAGTTGTCTATTAGGTACACATTGTTGTTCAGGCCGGGAGTAAACAGGGTGTATCCCTCAGAAGTATCTGCTTCAGCTAGAAGCAGGCCCAAATTGGGTGCTTGAGCATAGCACATCAGTTCAATGAGCAGGCTCGCAGACAAGGCAACTAATCTATGTGGATACGAATTCATGTTCTCACGCTTGGTCTAATTTTCACTTCAGGTTCTTCTTTAATCTATTTTACACAATTTATATCTTGGTTAATTTCCATTTCCCGGTTCTAAAAGCTATTATACACATAATAGCCAGCAATGATTGGGCGATGGCTATGGCGACAAAAACTCCTTTCGGCACCGTTGAAAGCCTGATTAATAACCATTCCATAAGCGAAAGTAATATACCTGAAACGTGACATTATTAATTATTCCCTTGTTTGTCGCTGCCAAAGATCGGGAAATAAAGCTGGATTTATACAAATCTAAATTGCTTAAGTCTTACGCTTAGATAAATATCCAGACCAAGCGTAATGAAGTGTTTCATAACTTCTATTTATACTGCATGATGAAGAGGTGGGCGCCAGTTATGAAAGTTGTGACCGGGCGGATGAAGAGCTACTTGTTGTTGGGCTTCAAAGCTTCGAAAATATGAACGGTTAAATGCAGGCTACAACAACTTACAATACCAACGCACTGACCCAAAAAATGGCAGACGATGGATTTATCGAATCCATACAGCATTAAAAGGGCCCTCTCCTGAGCATCGGCTACGCTGCAATAACCACCATCAGAATTAGTAGCTTTGGCGGATATTAGCTTTACGCATGCAAATAATTGTAAAAACATTTCAAGGACTTGAAGAGGTGCTGGCGGAAGAGCTGAAGTTGCTGGGAGCAAAAAATATTGAACCCATCAAAAGGGCTGTTTCCTGCACAGGCGATTTAAAGCTTTTGTATAAGGCCAACCTGCATTTGAGAACGGCATTGCGGGTATTGCTCACCATTTCGACATTTGAAGCCAAAGATGAAGAGGCATTATACAGGAACGTACATGATTTTGACTGGACGCAATACATTGATGAGAGCAGTACAATAGCCGTAGACGGCGTAGTATTTTCAGATCATTTTAAGCATTCTAAATACGTGGCACTCAAGGTCAAGGACGCCATAGTAGATAAATTCCGGGAAACGACCGGAGAGAGGCCATCCATTGATGTAAACAATCCTGCTTTACGCATTAACGTTCACATTTTTCAGGAGAAGGTGACCATATCATTAGACAGCTCTGGCAGCTCACTGCATATGAGAGGCTACAGAGCGAGTAATCAGGAGGCTCCATTGAATGAAGTGCTTGCAGCCGGCATGTTATTAGTGGCCGGTTGGAAACCGAACATTCCATTAATTGATCCCATGTGCGGCTCGGGAACAATATTGATGGAAGCCGGCATGATGGCTTATAACATGGCCCCCGCAATCAGGAAAAAGCATTTCGGGTTTATGAAATGGCGTGATTACGATGGAAAATTGTGGGAGCGGCTGCACAAGAAGGCGGAAGAAGCCATTGCCACACCTAAAGGTTCTATCAATGGATCGGACATTTCGGGTGAAGTATTGGACGTTGCCAAAGTTGCCACGCTGGATTTTAAGCTCAACTTCGGGATAAGGCTCATGAAAATGCCCTTCAACAGATTATATCCCAAAACTGACCACGGCATGCTAATGCTCAATCCACCTTATGGCAAAAGAATCAAACCGGACGATATCAATGCGCTGTATAAAGACATTGGTAACACCTTAAAAAGAACCTTTATTGGATTTGAAGCCTGGATTTTAAGCCCGAATGTTGAGGCACTAAAAAATATTGGCTTGCATCCATCTAAAAAACACACCTTGTTTAATGGCCCGCTAGAATGTAAGTTCCAGAAATTCGAGATGTACGAGGGAAGTAAAAAGGTGGCAAAAAACTAAATTATACCCACAGCAACATCTTATGTCATTTCTTTCTGCTTGTCATTCTGCTTGGGCCAGATTGCAATATTCTGAGGTATTAATGTTATTTTTATAGTCCTGAAGGCAGCGCTGATAAAGAAAACAATCCACGTATTATCTTGTATCTCATGAAAAAAACAGTCTATATTTTGTTATTCGTTTTCATCGTTTCAACTAATTACCTAACTGCACAGGTAATGATTAACGAATACTCAGCATCAAACCTCAGGAACTTTTTAGACAATAACTCAAAAACGGAAGACTGGATAGAGCTGTATAATCCTACAGGTGCAACAATTGACCTGGGAGGAATGTATCTTTCAGACAAGCCGGGCAAACCAACAAAGTGGCTAATACCTTCAGGAATAACCATTCCAGCTGGTGGATTTGCAAGATTTTGGTGTTCAGGAAGAGACACAATTGTCGGAACTGATTACCATACCAATTTCAAATTATCACAGACTACAGGTAAGGATTCCGTAGTTCTTTCGACGGTAACAGGGGTTATTTACGAGAAATGGCCTTTAACAATGACGTTAGTAGAACATTCCAATGCCAGATCAACTGATGGGAGTCCAACCTGGATGACCTGTACCAACCCAACGCTGGGCTCATCCAACAATGCCGCTCCTATGTTTACGGGCTATGCGGCCGACCCTACCATGTCGTTGATCGGAGGATTTTATGCTGGAACGCAAACCATTACAATACAGACAACAGAACCTAATTCCATTCTCTATTACACAACGGATGGAACAGCCCCAACAACTGGTTCTACACAATATGTGTCGGCGCTTACCATTAGCAGCACGCAAATAGTTAAAGCACGGGTTTACAGCAATGACCCCCAGATTCTACCCGGACGGGTTGAAACAAATACTTACTTTATAGACGATACGTTCAGCCTTGCAGTTATATCAGTAGGCGCAGATGAATTGCTCAATCTTGCTAATGCGGTAACAAGTGCCGCGATTCCGATCGGGTCCATAGAGTACTTCGATATTAACGGACAACGGGTTGCAACTTCTTATGGTGATCTGAATAGGCATGGCCAGGACTCATGGGTACTTGATCAAAGGAGTATAGACTGGGTTTCTCGTGATGAGATGGGATATAGCAAAGCCATCTTCGCTCAACTTTTCCATTATTCGACAAGGGATGAATACCAACGTATCATCATGAGAGCATCTGGTGACGATAATTACCCTGCACTTGAAGCACCAGCTATTTTCCCTGATAACGCACATACCGGAGCCACACATGTACGCGATGAATACGTTCACACACTGGCCCTGGAAGGCGGCATGAAAGTAGATGTTCGGGCAGTTGAACGCATCGTCGTCTATTTTAACGGCCAATATTGGGGTGTTTATGGTTTGCGGGAACGGCCAGTGGACCACGACTACATCAAGGAGTATTACAATCAGGGTAAATATGATATACAATATCTATCTACCTGGGGAAATACAGAGGCAGAGTACGGAGGTATTACGGCTTTTTCAGACTGGGGGCTGCTGCGGAATTTTATATTGAACAACGATATGAGCCTGGCCAACAATTACCAGGTCTGCAAGGATAATATTCGACTTACAAGCCTGATAGACTACATGATTGCCAACCTGAATTCAGTTGCTAAAGACTGGTTGAATTATAATACCGGCTGGTGGAGAGGGCTGGACCCATCCGGCGATCATAAGAAATGGGGCTATATTCTTTGGGACAATGATGCCACGTTCGATTATTACATCAATTACACTCAAATCCCCAATAGTAACCCGAATGCAGAGCCCTGTGATATTGATGATATAGCAGCTTATATGGATCAATTCTTTGACGACGGAAGCGGCAACAATGATGATGTAGGTAAGCACGAAAAGATATTCTTAAAGTTACAAGCGGAGAATCCGGAGTTTCAACAGCTCTACTATTCACGACAGGCCGATTTGATGAACACGGTATATACCTGCGACAACATGCTGAATACCATCGACAGCATGGTTGCGACCATTGCTCCGGAGATGCCGCGACAAATAACACGTTGGGGTGGAAGCATGAGCGAATGGAATTCCAATGTAGCAGATTTGAGAAGCTTTATTGAACAGCGTTGTCTCCTGTTAGACGACGGTATGGTCAATTGCTTTAACCTAACTGGCCCCTATCCGCTGACAATAATGGTAGAACCGGCTGGAGCAGGCACAGTCGATCTCAACACACTTACATTGACAAACTTTCCCTGGACCGGGAATTATTTTGGGAATATGGATAACCTATTGGAGGCAATTCCTATCGGGGGCAATTCCTTCATAGAATGGCAAACTACTTCTGGCAATGTAATAAGCCCTTCGACCGACAGTGCCAGCGCGAGGATCACCCTTATTCAGTCAGATACTTTAATCGCGGTGTTTACTCCGCCAGTGGGAATATACAACCCCAAAGCAGGGTTTAGCTTTTCTTCCTATCCAGCAGTTGTGAATACGAACTTAATGGTTAAATATGAACTGGATCAGGAAATGGATGTGAGCCTTAAGCTATATTCTTTATACGGTGTTGAGGTAGCTGATTTTCAGAATATCAAGGGACAAAAGGAATCAGGAAATCACGAGGAACAGCTTAGCCTGAGCGCTGACCTGGCTCCTGGCGTGTACTTTCTTCAATTCCGTGCGGATGATGCGGAGCAGACCACGAAGATTGTTTTGGCGAGATAAGCCCTGTACCTTCCCCGGTAATAGTTCATCTCAATTGATACCTCAATTGCCTTTTTTAGTAAGTCTAACTTCTCGTCGATAGCCGTAGCCTCCATTGATTCATTAATCCAGTCCTTTACAATGTTACTATCAGAGATTGAATTGATGGTCTTCTCAATTTCTGAATAGCCATATAAAAATGACGATAGAAACAGTATAAGCGTTGCGACAATATATTTCATGACTGAAATGTAAGTAAAAAATGACATTTGAACCATATGTAATACCTTTGTTGTATGCAACCAAAATCTGATATCCTGCTCGTTTCCGTGGAGGAGCTAAAGAAATTTGTTGAGGCGAAGAATCACAAGACCTTCAGGGCCAAGCAAATTTATGAGTGGCTCTGGAAAATCGGGGTGCGGTCCTTTTCGGAAATGAACAACATTCCTAAAGAGCTGATAAGTGAGCTAGACGGCCATTATGTTATACTCAGATTAGATATAGAAAGTACTCAAAAAAGTGTTGACGGCACGATAAAAACAGCCTTTAAGCTTCATGATGACCACCTTATTGAAGGTGTGCTTATTCCAACATCTAAAAGAACCACGGCGTGTATTTCTTCTCAGGTAGGCTGTAGTATGACGTGTACTTTTTGTGCCACAGGAAGATTGGAAAGAAAGAGAAACCTCGAGGAATCAGAAATTTTTGATCAGGTAGTGGCCATTTCGCAACAAGCTAAAGAGCACCACGGTAAAACCCTGAGCAATATTGTTTACATGGGTATGGGTGAACCATTGCTGAATTATGCCAACGTTCTGAAGTCTATCAAAAGAATAACAGATCCTAAGGGTCTTGGTATGTCGCCAAAACGTATTACGGTATCGACAGTTGGAATTGCCAAAATGATTAAAAAGTTAGGTGATGATGATGTGAAATTTAATCTTGCGCTGTCATTACACGCAGCAAACGATGAGAAGCGCAGCAAAATTATTCCTATCAATGAGCAGAATTCATTGGACACATTAAAGGAGGCCATCATTTATTTTCATGAAAGGACTGGAACCAGGATCACCTATGAATACATCATATTTAAGAATTTTAATGATGAATTAACAGATGCCCGTGAGCTTGCTGAGTTTTGCAAAATAACACCGTGTAAGGTGAATGTGATTGAGTACAACCCTATAGGTAATACGGAACTTTCACAGGCAGAAGCAAGAAAAGTAGATGCTTTTGTGGCGCACCTGGAGAGCAGGAACATCATTGTTAACGTGCGGCGCAGCAGAGGTAAAGACATAGATGCCGCATGTGGACAACTGGCCAATAAAGGTCATAAGAACAAGCAGGCCAATTGAACATAGTTGGTAGAGGTAAATTATTAGTGGCACCGATACAACTAGTTATCGCAAGGGCGTAGCACTTGTAGTTTTTCAGCGCCCAAGGCTCCTGGAATAGAACGGCAGAAAATCATATAGAAGAGATTGTTTCATATTTATCCATACACAGGTACTGAGAAATTGAATTGCACCATCTTCCAGCGCTTAGCCGAAAGGGCGCATACAGGTCTTACAACATAACCAAGAGTTTTCAATACTGGAAATCCAAAATGTGTACATTTAGAGCCTATAAACTAAGTATTAAAAAACAGATTAGAGAATGAGTATTGCGAAAAACAGTGTAGTAACAATGCATTACGCATTGAAGAATGACGGAGGCGATGACCTGGGAAGCTCTCATGGCCACGAACCTATGGCTTATCTTCACGGTAATGATAACATAGTTCCGGGATTGGAAAAGGAGCTGGACGGAAAGAAAGCTGGTGATAAGATCAATGCTGTAGTTTCACCAGAAGAAGGGTACGGTATTAGAAATGAAGACGGAATAAGAAAAATAGATAAAGCCAGATTTGAAGGTGATGAAGAAATAACGGTTGGCATGCAGATACAGGTAGATATGGAAGGAGAAGTATCTGTAGCAAGCGTAACTGATATTGACGAAAAGGAAATTACACTTGACTTGAATCATCCATTGGCTGGAGAAACCTTACATTTTGAAATAGAGATTATGGGTGTCCGGGATGCAACAGTAGAAGAGCTGAGCCATGGACACGTGCATGGCCCTGGTGGACATCATCACTAATACCATAAACTAAAATAAAAGAAAGGGAGAAATCGGCTGTACTGCCTTCTTCTCCTGAAAAATCAGGCATAACTCCACACCCAAACACCCATCAAACAAGTGAAAGGTCTTACCCTTTCACACTGAGGGCTTAAATAATCTCAGATACCGCAAATCTCCCTATACATGCATCCACCTACTGGCGGAATGGTCAAAGGGCTTTACAACGCGGTGAAAAAAAGCTACTGCTTATTTACGTTAACTGCGACGGGTCCTCGAGGAGTATCTTCGATGTCAAAGCTGACCTTATCTCCTTCCCAAAGGGTTGTGTTTGTACCAGACTTGTGAACAAATAGATCCTTTTCCCCTTCATCAGGTGTTATAAATCCAAATCCTTTTTGCTCATTAAAAAACTTAACTGTTCCAGTTGCCATTATAAATGTATTTATTGAATTGTAATGTATTGTATTAAATTATGTCGCGAAAATACAAGTTTTGTTAATATCCACAACAAATTACAGACATATTTGAAATTCCTATCTGGGGAGAAAAACAAAACCTATTCAATTTTATTAAGATATTGTTGATAAGTTGTATTCTTCGCAACAATTACAATGCTCACCTGACCATTGATAATTAACTGAACAGAGGGCATATTTAATTATTATTACGACCTTGGTCAATCAATTTTAGATATGTCTGAACAACCCAAATCTGAACAACCCAAAGGAGAGCTTACAATCCAAGTGCTTGCCATGCCAGCGGACACCAATCCATCTGGTGATGTTTTTGGCGGCTGGTTACTCTCACAAATGGATATTGCGGGAGGTGTTTACTGCAGAAAGATAGCCAAAGGCCGAGTTGTAACGGTGGCACTGGACTCTACCACTTTCAATTTACCTGTTTTTGTTGGTGATACGCTTTGCTGTTACGTGGAATTGGTAAAAAGGGGCCATACTTCTATCACAGTTAAAATTGAAGCATGGGTAACCCGGGAATACGATATTGAAAAGAGCATTAAGGTAACGGAAGGCGTTTACACCTATGTTAAAGTAGATCAAGAGCGTCATCCAATACCATTACCTGGCAATGAATAAGCTCCACTTCCAAATCGTGCATCTCAATAGACTTAGAATTCTCATTCTGGGAGTGGTAATTGTATTGTCATTAAATAAGAACGCACATTCACAAACTCCTCCAGATTTTACGCTCTATGATACAGACAGCGTTTCGTGGAATCTATATTCTTTATTGGGAAGCGGGAAAACCGTCCTCCTGGATTTTTTCTATGCTTCATGTGTGCCCTGCCAAACATTTACACCTGAAATCGAACAACTATATCAGGATTATGGAGCTGGTACCGGAGATCTAATCGTTCTTGGCATTTCTGATCGTGACAACAACGCAGTACTGGGCTCATTTGCTGCCGATTACAACGTTACTTATCCAAGCGGGGGCACCAAAGGAAATGGAAATACAATTACTAGTTTGTACATGGGCTGGTTCTCCTTCTCGGGTTGGCCACAATATGCGGTAGTCTGCACGGATACAAGCATCTTTTGGGGCGTAACACCCTCAATAGGGATGGCTGCGCTTCGGAACAAGATAGACACCTGCGATATTGTAACTTCCTCTCGTCAATTAGACCTAAACCACAACATATCTGAGCTAAAGGTATCGGTCTATCCTCAACCTGCTGATCAGTCGCTAAGCGTACATATAGAAAATGCTTCCAGGGCCCATCTGAAAATCAAATTATTGAATCTGCTGGGTTCAGTGATTAAAGAATATGATTTAAGAAACTATATGGGATCCTCAAGGCTCGTAATAAATACGGCTGAGCTCAATAGCGGCACATACTTAATGCAAGTTGAAGAATTGGGACATACTAGACGTAACGTCAAGATTGTAGTTACACATTAGCGGATAATCCACTATCTTTGAGACAGTAAAATAAAACATAAGCGCATGAAATATCTTGTGATTTTAGTTACACTTTTGTTGAGTAGTTCCTTGAAGGCACAAACACTGACCTGGTCAGCTGAATATCCAGTGACAGGCGGTAATAGTTTTAGCAATGTGAGGCCCAGAATTGCTTTAACAACTGGAAACACCCCTATTATTATGTGGGGTGATGACGTGAACAGCGATGTTTATACCGCAAAGTGGACCGGATCGGGATTCACAGCCCCGCTGAAGATTCACTCGGATAGCATAGACGTCTTCACTTCAAATTGGGCCGGGCCAGAATTTGAGGCTTCCGGAGACACGGTATTTATAGGATTAAAAGTATTACCAGAAGCGGATAACGGAGTTTATTCAGTACGGTCTACGGATGGTGGCTTGACATTTGACGACACTGTGCGAATTGAAAATATAGGAGATAGCCTGGCGCGATTTCCTACAGTAACCATTGCTAATGGCGGAAACCCAGTATTCGCTTACATGAAATTTGATTCTAACTGGATGGACGCTCAATACACTGTAGCACAATCTATAGACGGTGGGGATACCTTCGAGCAAGATGTTGAAGCAGGTCTACTAGTAACTGGGGAAGCTTGCGATTGCTGCCCTGCAGCCATCAAAACTGATGGCCAGAGACAGGTGCTGATGTTCAGAAACAATGACAACAACCTGAGGGAAAACTGGCTGGTTTATTCTGATGATGGCGGAACCTCTTTTATCGCAAGCGCTGTAGCAGACACCACAAATTGGGAAGTATTCTCCTGCCCATCTTTTGGTCCGGATTTTATTATATCTGGTAATGCCATTCATTCTACCTGGTTAAGTCGTGGAACGGGAGGAGTCGAGCGTATTTATGTGGGCACATTTGATATCAATACCATGCAAATAACCTTTCAAGATACGATCAGCAGTGGTACACTACCTGTAACGAATTTTGAACGGTATTCGAGAATGGCTGGTGAAGCAGACGTGGTTGGAGTAGTGTATCAGCATACTTCTTTTGGAAACACAGATATCATCCTCGCCAGTTCACAAACTGGCAGTGCCGGTTTGGTAGGTAATATTGATACTGTCAATATCTCGACAACGGGCAATCAGCAAAGTCCTGATATTGCCTATGCCGATGGAACCTTTCACATAGTATGGCAGGACGAAACATCGGGAGATGTTATGTATAGAAACGTGACAGTACCGTATACAAACATAGAAAAACCCACTCAAACCACTGTGGAAGTTACCATTAGTCCCAATCCATTTAATGGATTTGCAATATTAAAAATTGAAGGAGGAAAGCTCAGTACCTATTCCCTGGATATCTATGATGTTTCAGGAAAGATAATAAGGAGCTACGCAAACCAACGATCAGATCAGTTGATAATAAATAGGGGTGAGCTAGTTGCTGGCACGTATTTTTATAAGGTCAGCAGTAGCAGTATGGAACATACTGCCAATGGCAAACTTGTTATCTCGGAATAACCACAATATTTAACCATTTAAAATTCTAACATGAAAAGATCATCTACTGCTGTCTGGGAAGGTAGCGGGAAAGAAGGCTCAGGTCATATTTCCTCTGATTCCAACATACTTAACGATACGCCATATTCCTTTTTATCGAGGTTTGAAGATGGTTCCGGAACCAATCCCGAAGAATTAATTGCTGCGGCTCACGCAGGTTGTTTTGCAATGAAGCTCAGTTTTATATTGGGAGCAGCGGGTTTCACAGCAGATAAACTGGAAGCAAAATGTGAGGTAACATTAGACGATGGAGCAATTACATCCTCGCATATTAGCTTAAGTGCTTTTGTCCCTGGAATTGATGAAGACACGTTTGCCGCTTCAGTGAAGGATGCAGAGGAGAATTGTCCGATTTCCAAGGTGTTGAATACGAATATCACGGTCGATTATTCCTTGAACTAGTAAGTAAGAAGTTTCAAAATCACGAAATTGAACTCTAAACACGTTGGCCACAACCAACCCAGCCATCTTGCGTCTAAATCACAAATATTTATGTCGCGATTCTGATAAATGAAAAGAAAGAACAGGAAGAAGTTAATAGGCCTGGTGCTACTGACCGGCATGATCGCACTTGCTGGTTTTACTGGTTACGCGTTGCTGAACAACAGCAAAGTCATCTATTTTTTAGACAGAGTTCAGAGGCAGCTGGAAGCCTATATCGAAAAACCTTCTACTATTGGACTCAATTCATCGCAGCTGACAGAGCTGAACTATGGCCAGGAGATTGATGAGATCGCCATAAAATACGGTTTGCCTGCCAACTTTTTAAAAGCGCTTGTTGTACTGGAGTGCTCTGGTAATAAGCCAGTAGAGTCCCGGTTTGAGAAGCACATATTCACCAAGCTAAAGAATGTAAGAGACAAAAAGGGAAGCTTCTACGAGCGGGTAACAAATGAAATACTACACGATGCCTCCGATGCAGCGATTGAGAATTTGGCCAGGTCCTGGGGGCCATTTCAGTTGATGGGATATAAGTGCCTGCAATTAAACGTGCTTGTAAATGATATTCGTGGAGAAGATGCTCTCGATTGGGGCGCCAAATGGATTCAAATGGAATACGGTCATTTACTCAAACAAAAACGATACAAAGACGCATTTCACTACCACAACTCCGGAAGGATATTCCCGGCCGACGGAATCCCCGCAACTCATGATCCGCAATACGTGGAAAAGGGGCTAAAATACATGAAGTATTTTAGCAATTAAGATTTTCACTCTTTTTCATGCTGCAAAAGCTTCAGGCAGAAAAACTAATTTCTTACATAGATATTTTTAAGTAATTAATTACTCCCCTCGTTAACAGCACTTAAAAAGGTTCAAATACTCCCTCAATCTTACGCTTGCAATAAAGCTCGGATTGTTGGCTAGTATCCATTTCTATTTCTCGGTTCCTTTGAAAAATCAAAATAATAAATAAAACCAAATGCGATGAAAACAGTTACCCTAACAGACAAAAAAATAACCTGGCGAGCAATGTCGACAATTACGATCACTGTATTGATGATCTTTTCAATTGGTATTTCAACAGTCTTTGCTCAAACTACCTATTACTCAAGAACCGATGGCGACTGGAGCAACCCTGATTCATGGTCAACCTCGAGCTGTGCTGGCTCAGCAGGAGCATCAACACCGACAGCAGCTGATAACGTAATTATTTGTGCTGGTATTGTCATCACCTTGTCACAAAATGTTGCAATAAATGACCTGACAATCAATAATACCGGTCAGTTAGATGTTACAACTGCAAATTTTAATATCGAGCTTAGTGGGGACTGGGTCAGCTATGGGGACACCATGTCACCGAGCTTCGATGCCAGATCAGCTACCGTAACATTGAACGGAACATCGCTTCAGCTAATGGAGGGCGAGACGGAATTTTACCACCTTATTATTGACAACAGCGCCGGAGTAACAATAAATAGCGGAGTACAGGGTATTGGCGGTACACTAAGACTGACAGATGGACTTCTGAACACTAACGACTCTCTAACGCTAAGGTCGGATACTAACGGAACTGCAAGGATTGCTGAAATAACAGGAGGCAGTATAGATGGAGATGTTATCACGGAACGTTACGTTATACAAGGAGACAATAACTGGAGGTTTTTCTCAACGCCGGTTGCGGGTGCAACACTTGCAGAATGGCAAGATGACTTTGTCACTTCCGGATTCCCTGGTTCCGATTATCCAGCTTTTGGATTTTCATCAATTTACACCTACGATGAGACTGCTTTGGGTCCTGGATCCAACGGTTATGAAGCACCAACAAACATCAGTGACCCAATCAATATCGGTGAAGGATACTGGGTGTACCTCGGGCCGCTTCCACTCACATTTGAGGTAAAAGGGCCAGCCAACACTGGAAATTTTTCATTACCGGTATCCTATACATATGATGTGTCTCAACCCCCTGCTGAAAATGGATGGAATATGGTTGGCAACCCATACGCATCTTCAATAGATTGGGACTCTCCCTACTGGACTAAAACCAACATTGGATCTACAATTTATATCTATAAAGATGACGGCTCTTATGCCACCTATCCAGCGGGAGGCCCTGGAACAAATGGGGGAACCAAAGACATTGCATCCTCACAAGGGTTTTGGGTACAATCTACGGGATTCAATCCAATACTTACGGCCACAGAAGGTGTTAAGTCTTCTGCTGACGCTTCCTTCCTGAAAAACTCAGGGCCGGCAGCTCACTTAAAATTAGACATCAGCAGTAACGGTTATACAGATGAGGCTATCATAAGATTCTATCCAGGGGCATTAGACGGCCTGGATAATCTAGATGGTTATAAATTAGCAAATCCCAACCCACAAATACCCAACATATCTACGGTTGTGGATAATGAAAATCTTGTAATCAACAGCATGTCTGACTCAACTGATGAATTCAGCATCCCCATAAAGGCACTTTTTGAGGATACGGGTACTTACACTATACAAATCACAAAGTCAGGCCTTGTAATTCCTTCTAACTCCATGCTTGTTTTAGAAGATCTACTTACCGGCATCATTACAGATCTTACCGTTGATAGTACATGTAAATTCACAGTTAGCAGCCTTTCTAATAGCCCTAGATTCATGCTTCATTTGCAAAAGGGTTTTACGCTATCCAGCGAAGATGTTAAGTGCAATGGTAAAAACAACGGTTCTGCAGTTGTAACTGTATTCGGCAATGGGCCCTGGGCTTATACCTGGACAAGAGCCAATGGAGATACAATTATGACAACAACCAACAACGCAAACACTGATAGCATTCAAGGACTGGCTCCAGGATCTTACGCTTTTTACGTAAGTGATTTGGGCGGATATTACACGGACCTTTACAGTGAGTTTAGCATTAATGAGCCCGCTTCTATTTCAGCTACAGCGCTCCTTTCCGATCCAAGCTGTTATGGAGGAAATAATGGCAGCATTCAGATGAATGTATATGGTGGAGTTGGAGTTTATCAGTATTCCTGGTCAAATAGCTCAAGCGAAACCACCAGCGTTATTTCTAACCTGACATTTGGCTTGTATCATGTTACCATTTCAGATCAAAATGCTTGTGAGATTATTCACACTTCTCAGGTTAACCAACCCGAAGTGCTGGCTATATTAAACCAAACAACCAATGTTAGCTGTTTTGGTGACGATGACGGACAGATAGATTTAACTGTTACAGGCGGCACAGCGCCCTATAACTACTCCTGGTCTAACGGCGAAGCCACTGAAGATGTAACAAATCTCTCTCCCGGTACTTTTGACATTATCATTACGGATAATAATGGATGTTCTGTTAACGGTGCCCTGGCAGTTACAGAACCTGAGCAGGTAATTGCTAATTTCAACATCCTGAACAAAATGCTTCAGCTCTCTGATGGAGGAGTAGGTGAATTTGAGAACACGTCAACTGGTGCCACATCCTATTTATGGGATTTCAGCGACGGTTCTTACTCAACCGACGAAAATCCAGTTCACGCGTTCACCGCAGCGGGATACTATCAGGTTTCACTAACAGCTTATAACGGACCATGTGAAAGTCAAGCATACCAGATAATAGGAATTATCGACAACACCGTTGGTATTAGCGGCATGAATAATAACAATGGCCCCGTTTCTGTTTCCCAATCCGGGCGAGAGATTCTAATTCGCTTTAATTTTGAGAAGCCAGCGCATGTATCAGTTTCAATACACAATTTGCTGGGACAGGTGATTGTAAGCGATGACCGGAGGACAATTACAGGCGAGGTACTAAGCTATACTCTTCAGGGAAAACACCCGGGAATATATTTAGTTAGTGTTGAGTACTTAAATCAGGTATCGGTTACCAAACTACTCGTTACTGGCAATTGACAATCCTCTTAAAAATACACAAAAAACCCCTCGGCAATACATCCCATACATAGCGTAACGCAGGTTGTGCGCGGCTATGTGCGGGATGCACTGAAACGAGGGGTAATAGAATGTTGTGTTAAGGTGTTTGCTACGCCTTACCCAGAATTCTAAATACTTTTGTACCACAAGTTCCGCAAGTACCTTTTGCAGCCTTCATTCCGTTCTTCATAACGACTTCTTCTGCGTTTTGAATCTCCACTTGCTTTTTGCATTTCATGCATCGTCCTTCAGCCATAATTTTATGTTTTAGTTATTAATTGATATTAAACACGGCAATAATAGCAATAGTTCTCTAATAGAATAATAAATTCAAAGGAAACTTATACACTATGTAAGTTGATAAATAAATTGAAGCGAATGACAAACAAGCGTATTGCAAACACCAACAAAGGAAATAGCAGACGGTAAGCGGTATTTTCAAGAAGTTTGACGTCAGAAACCAGCACTACATATTTCGGCGGTACTGACCCCCTACCCCAAACAAGGTTTCGGTTATCTGCCCAAGAGAGCAGTATTTACAGGTTTCCAGGAGCGCCTCGAAAAGATTTCCGTTTTGCACGGCGACCTTTTGAAGATTAGATAAGTGCTCATGCGCCTCAGCATTATTTCGCTTATTCAGCTCACCTACCATTTTTATCTGGTACTTCTTCTCACTTTCGGTAGCCCTAATCACCTCCTTAGGTAGTATGGTAGGCGAACCTTCTGAAGACAGAAATGTATTAACCCCGATCAAAGGAAGTTCTCCCGAGTGCTTTAGGGTCTCGTAGTAAAGGCTCTCCTCCTGTATCTTGCCCCGTTGATACATGGTTTCCATGGCTCCCAACACACCGCCTCTTTCGGTAATGCTGTCGAATTCCATCATCACGGCCTCTTCAACCAAATCTGTCAGCTCCTCTATGATGAAGCTGCCCTGAATGGGATTTTCATTCTTCGAAAGCCCTAATTCCTTATTAATGATCAATTGAATGGCCATGGCTCTCCTTACACTTTCCTCTGTGGGCGTAGTAATTGCTTCGTCATAAGCATTGGTGTGCAGCGAGTTGCAATTGTCATATATGGCATAGAGTGCCTGCAATGTTGTTCTTATGTCATTAAACGCTATTTCCTGGGCGTGTAATGAGCGACCGCTGGTTTGGATGTGGTATTTCAGCTTCTGACTACGCTCACCCACCTGGTACTTCTCTTTCATTGCCTTGGACCAAATCCTTCTGGCTACCCTGCCAATTACCGCATATTCTGGATCTATACCGTTGCTGAAGAAGAAGCTGAGGTTGGGGGCAAATTTGTCTATGTCCATACCCCGGCTTGCATAGTACTCCACATAGGTAAAACCATTGGCCAGCGTAAAAGCAAGCTGCGTAATTGGGTTGGCACCCGCTTCTGCAATGTGGTAACCGCTGATGCTCACGGAATAGAAATTCCGAACGTTATGATCTATGAAATAGGACTGAACATCACCCATCAATCGCAAGGCAAACTCCGTGCTGAAGATGCAGGTATTCTGCGCCTGGTCCTCTTTTAAAATATCCGCCTGAACAGTACCCCTTGTTGACGACAGTGCCTTCTCTTTCAGTTTATTATACACATTTGCCGGAAGTACTTGATCACCCGTAATACCGAGCAGCATTAGGCCCAACCCGTCATTTCCTTTGGGTAGCTTTCCGTTGTATGAAGGCCGCTTGGCATTTTTCTTTTTGTAAAAAGCATCGATTTTTTTATTCACCTGCTTTTCAAGGCCTTTTTCTTTGATATACAGCTCGCATTGCTGATCGATTGCTGTGTTCATGTAATATGCCAATAGCATGGGTGCCGGACCGTTGATGGTCATTGATACTGAAGTCCTTGGGTCACAGAGATTGAAGCCACTGTAGAGCTTCTTGGCATCATCGAGGCAGCAAATGCTAACCCCAGAGTTTCCAATCTTTCCATAGATATCCGGCCTCGTTTCAGGATCCCTGCCATATAGCGTCACACTGTCGAAAGCCGTTGAAAGTCGTTTTGCAGGCATATCCAGGGAAACATAATGGAATCTTTTATTCGTCCTCTCCGGGCCGCCTTCCCCGGCGAACATGCGCGTTGGATCTTCTTCTTCTCTTTTGAAAGGGAAAACGCCAGCTGTGAAGGGAAACTCCCCTGGGACATTCTCCTGTAAATTCCATTTGAGCACATCGCCCCATGCCTCATAGGTGGGCAACGATATTTTTGGGATCCTGGTGTGTGACAGGGACTCTGTGTGCGTTCGAATTTTAAGCTCTTTGTCTCTTACTTTGAAAGTATAAATCTCACCCTTGTAGTTCGCTACCTTCTTAGGCCATCCCTGAATGATCTCATAGTTTTTAGCGTCGAGTGCCTTAAGCATCTTTTTGTAGCTGGCCTGAAGCTCTTTAACAACTTTGTCTTTCCCCTCCTTCTTCAGAGCATCAATGGAAAGATTCAATGCATACAGGTCCTGGGCAATCTTCTTTTGTTCATCCGCCCATTCGTTATAGCTTCTAACGGTATCTGAAATCTCACTCAGGTACCTTACCCTCTTGGGCGGAATTATGTAGATCTTCTCACTCATTTCCTCAGTACACTCGATACTGCTCCTAAAATTAGCTTCTGTTTTATCCGAAATAGTTTCTATCAGCTTATTGTACAGCGTATTGGTACCTGGATCATTGAATTGGCTGGCTATA
>DTRI01000095.1 GCA_012966015.1 Flavobacteriales bacterium
AAGTAAACTTGTAACCGATCTTCGCCTTTTTAACCAGGTGTTTTTGTGTTTGTTCTTGTCTATAGAACTACTAAACTACAACAATGAATTATAGCCATTGTTGTGTAAGCGTAGGCCGTCACTCAATCAAACAAGTCTAATGCAACTCTCATCTTCCACAGTTATTAGTGCGCCCAAGTTATCTGGCCTGTTTCAAAGTCTACCTACCTTAAACTTCAACGTGTAACGGTTCGTATTCGGATTAGTTGCCCTTAATATGGTGGAGAAGTTTGTATTTTTCATATCCTTGCTGAATGAATGAGACAGAACCCTTTAAATCATGAAGTATTTTTTGATCGTCCTATTTGTAGCCAATGGAATCTATTGTTCGCTTGCACAGTCTCTATTTAAAGATAGGGCTTACGTCCCAGAAGATGTGACAAACACAACCTTGATTATTGAAATTCTACCCGTAGATGAATTAAATAGTGGTGTAAAGCTTACCAATTCCAGCAAATATCAGAAGTTTTTAGCTAAGCAAAAAGAAGTCGCTAGTAAGTATAAATACAAATTTATAATGGCTACTGCTGAAGAAATCCAGTCTGATCCTAAATTCCTCGATAACAAAACATATAAATATGTACTTGCATCTAAACTGTATTGGAAGAAAGCTAATACTTATAGTCCGCGCGTTCCGATAGCCTATGGAATAAGGTTTGAAGAGGTGTTTATTGATCCTGACGGATTAAGGCGTAGTTCATATGGATTGATACCGATTACAGGAAACGTTACAGGAAATTTCCATCACTTAAAGAAGATAATTTCAGTGCTAAATAAAAGAGGTTGATTACCATTATTAAATTATATGCAGCTATGTGTAATGTGGAAGCGCAGGAGATTAATTATGCTTTACTAGAGGCCTCAAATAAACGTAGATGATTTGAGCAAACTGATACCATTTCGGAGGAGGAACAGGCAGCCCCGTTGACGCGCGTTTGCAACGCGTGCTTCTCATCCCGACCGGATAGTAATCTGCTCTGGTGCTCAGGGCGTTATTCGAAGAGAATGTTGAATTATAATGCATTGTATGGGTTAGTTGTGCATAGTAGTAAATATAAGGAATATTAAAGATGCCTCGGGCCGAGCAAGCTCTTTTACAGGTTTGCCGGAAGCCGTGCTTTTTTGTTTGTATTTTTTCCACAAACCCAAAAGGACGACCTGTAAATGTGCTTGCTGTGCGGAGGGTCAAATCAAAATCTCGCGCGGTGGCTTATCCGCTCAGTGGATCAGAGTGCTACTTACGTACCGTTCAGGGGTCCTACATACGCGCCCCACGTATTACACAAATGATTCACGGCCTATGTTTCACAACGTTCCGTGTATGGTGTCGTAGCATCCCGAAGGGTGCTATGCACTATACACATTGTTGGCAAATCGTTTTATTCTTTCACCAATCTAATTATAGCTTTCTTATCTCCTGACTCAATAATCAACAAATAAACGCCTGCGGGTTCCTCTATTTTAAGATGCAAAAGTTGGGTAGTTTTATAGTAATTAGTTTCAATCAATTTCCCATTTAAATCTGTTGATTTGACTATTATAGACTCATTGGTATTTCCTAGATCAATGGTGAAATCACCATCAGATGGATTCGGATAAATCAAAAGTCTATTTCCAAAATCATTCGCTATAATAGCAACAATTGACACAGTATAGCATGCAGAAGTGTCAACGCATCCGTTGTAGTTAACTATAACAGCAAAATCGCCATTGGATGTTGCGATATAGGATTGACTTGTAGCACCACTAATTGGTGTCATTGCAGGACATTCTACCCATTGGTAAGATGCACCTGATTGATTAGAAGATAAAATGGTGCCGTTTTGCGTTACAGAGGATTCAACTGTATTGATAGTTAAGTTCAATGTTACTACAGAATCGCATCCAGCAGCATTTGTAAGCGTATCAGTTGCAGTAGAATTACTGGAAGTATAAGTGTTGCCGTCTATCCATGTATAGCTATCACAGGCAGTTTGCGTATCCGTGCTATAACTAGAAAAGCACTGACTTAATTTTTGAATAAAAATGTCAAACTGACCAACCGAAGTTAAATTAAGTGTATCCGTACCAGGATCAAAATCAACAATTGTATCGAAATAACCAGTAGTATAAACATTTCCAAGAGTATCGATGGTGGAAGACCCTGCATCTAATAGAGTCCCTCCCATAGATTTGACCCATGTTAAATTGCCATTAGGATCTAATTTTTGAATAAAAATGTCAGAAGCACCAGCTGAAATTAAATTAAGCGTGCTTGTATCTGGATCAAAGTCAACAGTATCCCGAAAACTTCCAGTAGCATACACATTTCCACTGGCATCGGCGATGATAGAGATTCCTTGATCAGCACTACTTCCTCCCATAGTATTGGCCCATAAAAAATTGCCATTAGAGTCTAATTTTTGAATAAAAATATCAGAAGCACCGGCGGAAGTTAAATTAAGAGTACCCACACCAGGGTCAAAATCAACAATTGTTTCAAAATAACCAGTAGTATAGACATTTCCAAGTGCATCGACGGTGATAGAAGTTCCATAATCATCACCAGTTCCTCCCATAGATTTGGCCCATATTAAATTGCCGTTAGCATCTAATTTTTGAATGAAAATATCATATATACCAGCCGTAGTTAAATTAAGAGTGCCCGTACCTGGGTCAAAATCAACAATTGCAGAAAACCATCCAGTAGTGTACACATTACCAAGAGCATCGGTGGTGATGGCATGTCCAAAATCTTCACTAGTCCCTCCCATAGATTTGGCCCATATTAAATTGCCATTAGCATCTAACTTTTGAATAAAAATGTCAGAAACACCAGCCGAAGTTAAATTAAGGGTCCCCACACCTGGGTCAAAATCAACAATTGTATCAAAATCTCCAGTAGTATAAACGTTTCCAAGCGCATCAGTGGTGATAGAGACTCCTTGATCAAAACCACTTCCTCCCAGAGATTTGGCCCATAATAAATTACCGTTAGGATCTAGTTTTTGAATAAACATGTCATACAGACCAGCCGAAGTCAGATTAAGAACCCCTACACCAGGGTCAAAGTCAACAGTATCCCGAAAATTACCAGTGGTATAAACATTGCCAAGCGCATCGGTGGTGATAGACATTCCATAGTCATCACCAGTCCCTCCCATAGATTTGGCCCATAGTAAAGTGCCATTTGCATCTAATTTTTGAATATAAATATCGGCACCACCACTCGGGGTTAAACTAAGCGTCCCAACGCCAGGGTCAAAATCAACAGTTGCATAAAAAAATCCAGTGGTATACACATTACCACTGGCATCAGTGGTGATAGAAACTCCACTATCAAAACTACTTCCTCCCATGGATTTGGCCCATTCAAAAGTTACATTTTGCCCATTTACAGTTAAGGTTAGTGCTCCTAAAATTATAGTTAATAGTTTTTTTATCATGCTTTCTACTTTAATAGGTTTTAGTATAATGTTTGCCAACGGCTCCGGCTATGACTTGTGGCCAAGCGTCAGGTGCCTTTTTTGTTATTTTCTCAAGATACAAAAAACACCGCTAGCGATCAGCCATGAGTTATAGCCATTGTTGGCAGTAGTTACGTACTTCTGGTTAACCAATCCCCCTCTGATACCCGGGCTCAATAGTCACCACCTCCAATTACTATCCACTCAATCCATGCATCTTCTTCCTTCTTGTAAAAAGCAATTTGGTAATGTCCGCTCACTTTACCGCACAGCGCAACATAGTAAAGTAAGCAGAGTTGATTGTCCCTAAGGTAAATGGGTCTGGAAAATTGGAAAACCCATGGACGCTCCCTTTTTAGATTCTCAGTTGCAGGATTTTGCTTGTAGATTTCATACCACTTCCGTCGCTCATTATGTAAGTATGTCCATATGCTGTCCTTCGGTATGTATTGCGAGTTGGCCAGTAAACTATCCTTCCAAACAAAATCCTTGTTCAATTCGATTTGATCAAGTAAGTATTCGTATTCCTGATCTGTTAACTGTAAATTCTCCCAAGTTGAATCAATAAATTTTCTGTATGATTTGTCGAGTAGGCGCTTCTTCATGCTTTCCCTTCCAGCACTTTCGCGAATATAAGTAAGGTTGTTAGGGGTTATCCTCTTGTAGAGATCCCTTAATAGTATAGTGTCCTCTGTGTTTGATTGTCCAAAGGCTGAGGTGAGGATAAAGGCTAATCCGATAGTCCACAATGTTCTCATATCATATTAAACGAGTCCTCCGTGATATTAATTACTGCCAACGGTTCCGGCTATGACTTGTGGCCAAGCGTCAGGTGCCTTTTTTGTTATTTT
>DTRI01000096.1 GCA_012966015.1 Flavobacteriales bacterium
AACTGGATGCACAGACGCACCGGTTACGTTTTACACGGATGCAACTGGAACCATAGAATGGTTTTTTGGAGCGGGCTCTGTGCCCTCAAACATTATTGGAAGCCCATCCATTGCAAGCTACACTACTACCGGAAGAAAAACTTTTACAATGGTGGTCAATGGCATTCCTTACACTTACTCCGATTTTATAGACATTTTTAGTACGGGTGCAGGCTTAAATCCAACGATTGTTCCCATAACGCCAGATACGCTATGTGCCGGTGATATTGGTTCGTTTACCAGCTCTGTTACGGCTGCTGATTACACATGGTATATCACGCGAGATACAGTGGTGGATACTTTTGCTGGGGCTGGCTTCCTGTCTCTTTCTTACTTATTCGACTCAGTCGGTACTTATACCGTAATCCTGGAAACCAGAAATACATGCTGCGGCGTCTCATTTCCAGACACCTTTACGGTAACTGTTAATCCTATTGTTCAGCCCAGCATTGCCATACAGTCCAGTGACACCAGCAACACGGTATGCGATGGCACAACGCTCACATTCAGCGCATCCGCCGATGATGTGACAGACCCATTGTACGCTTGGTTTGTAAATGGTGTGCCGGTCGGAACCAATAGCCCCACATTCTCCACGTCCACACTTGTGGATGGCGATGTGATAACTGCTACTGTTCTAACAACCTCAGGCTGCTCAATAGGCTTGTCTGATACCTCCAACTCAATTTCTGTGACGGTAGTTGGAATTCCTGCCGTAATCTGTACCGCGGATACTTTCATAACGGGTTTACCCACTTATTTTACATCTACGGTTATCTCAGGTGGAATAGCACCATTCACGTATATCTGGGATTTTGGTGACCAAACGATGGGTGCTGGCGATTCTGTTGCACATATATATCTTTCACCGGGAGTTTATGACGTACAGGTGGATGTGGTTGATGCCAATGGATGCCCCGGAACATGCAACAGCGTTGTAACGATTTACAGCCTCTTGTCCGCTGCCTACACAGCATCTCTGTACAACGGATGCGCCCCACTAACGGTTGACTTTAACAATCAAAGCACCAATGCGGTTACCTATCTATGGGAGTTTGGCAATGGCAGCACCATGGCGGCCACCAACACTTCTACCATCAGCTACACTTATACCAACCCCGGTACCTACGATGTGGTGCTTTATGCTTACGGAGCCTCTGGAAATGATAGCGCTTCGGTTATGAATCAAGTAATGGTGCTTCCCAGCCCGGTTGCGAATTTCCAGGGATATCCCCAGGTAATCTCAACATTGGGTGACACGGTATTTTTTGGTGACAATTCACTGGACGCCTGGATGTGGCAATGGACTTTTGGTGATCCCGCGTCTGGTGGAAATAACACCTCTATAATCCAAAATCCAGCACATTTTTATGCACTTGATGGAAGCTATACAGTTTCATTGGTAGTGACCAACGCATTCGGGTGTAAGGACAGTGTTACCAAGCCCGGCTTTATCGTGGTTAAAATTGATACGGGAGGAGGCGTTGACATAGCTGCACAGGTACCTGGGCTGAACACGATTACTATCTTCCCTAATCCTGTTGTGTCAAAATTGAATGTTGTTGTTGATGTTGAAAAACCCGGAATGCTGGAAATCACCATGATAAATATGAGTGGGCAGCGGGTACAGAAATTCTCAAATGAACGAATTCCCAAAGGCAATACCCGCTTAACTTACTATCTAGACGATGGGCGGCTCAATAAGGGCTTATACTTTCTGGACGTGAACTACAACGGAAAGCACTACTACAAAAAAATCATTCTAACGCCATGAGGATTCTAAGCCTGAGAATATCTTTCATGGTAATTATCGCCACGGCGTTACTCATTGATAACACCCTGGCGCAAGAATGCGGCATCATCTACGTGACACCCAGTGGAGCTGGTAGCGGTGCAGCGGGGACCAGGGCAAATCCTGCCAGCTTAACCTATGGGTTATCCCTGGCAACACCTACAGATAATCAGGTTTGGCTGGCCTCTGGGAGCTATTCTTTATCCACAACGCTGTTTATGATCAGTGATGTTACCATAGAAGGTGGCTTTGACCCCGTTACCTGGATAAAGACCAACCTGGTGCCCAGTATAATTTATCGTGACAACGCCAACATGCAAACGGTTCCCAGCCGGCTTGTGGCCGTAGAATGCACGGGGATTAGCAACTTTCGGTTACAGGACCTGACCATTAATGTTTCCAATGGGCTTGGAGATGGGGTTTCAGTATATGGGGTACATCTCGATGGCTGTTCAAATTACTCCATTACCCGATGCATCATCACGGTGGGAAATGCAACGGATGGGTTGCAAGGAGGACCAGGAATAGGTGGTGTATCTGGTGCTAATGGAACAGCAGGGCTGGGTGGTGACGGAAATGGCGGATGCTGTACAGCAGGTGGGGCTGGAGGATCAGGATCATTTCCTGGAAGTTTTGCTGGTGGTGACGGTGGCGCCGGAGGAGCCCGGGGAACGGGGACAATCCTCTGTTTTGGGGGCGGGAATTCTGCCCCTGATGGAAGCGATGGCCTTGCCGGGGCGGGGCCTGGAGGTGGTGCATTTGGTACAGGCGGTGCGGGCTATTGTCAGCCGGTCTGCATTTCCCTTGGCTGTGATGCCGGCCCAGGAAATGCCGGAACCAACGGCGTAGCTGGGCTAGCCGGAACCAATGGATTGGATGGAGCAGTTGGTACGCCAGCATTTGGAAATTACTTCATTAATGGCAGCGGCGTCGTTGGGCAACAGGGCGTTCATGGCTCTGGCGGTGGCGGCGGCGGCGGCGGTGGTTCGCAAGGGTGTTTGTGGTCGCTATTTGGAAATAACAATGGTGCTGGCGCCGGAGGAGGTGGTGGTGGCGAAGGCGGGCAAGGTGGATTTGGCGCTACAGGCGGCACAGGTGGCGGCGGCTCTTTTTCTATTTATCTTTTTAACAACATGGCTGGCTCGGAAGTGAAGGATTGCAACCTGTCTTCGGGCCTGCAAGGGCTAGGCGGCCTGGGGGGTGTTCCCGGGGGTTTAGGTGGAGGGTCTGGTATTGGGGCAATTAGCACTTCTTCCGATTGCGATCTCGGAGATCCGGGAGACGGAGGTGACGGCGGGTCAGGTGGCATGGGAGGCAACGGAGGCAATGGATCCCCTGGGGTGAGCTTCCCATTATATGAAGATCCATTGGGGCTGGCTGTGGCCCAATCAGATATGCGAAGCCAGGTAGAACCACAGATCTTTGTTAAAAACACAGGATGTACGTGGTCTGATGTTGAATTTTACACCAATGCGAGCGGAATAATAGTTTGGTACTTCGACGGTGGTGCATTGCCTTTAACAGCCACAGGTGACTCAGCAGTTATACAGTACGCTTCTATGGGGCGACATACCATCACATTGGTAATTGATGGTGTTCCATACATCTTCACAGATTTCGTCGGAATATTCAGCGATGGGCTTATCCCAAATATTGTATCTGCTGATTCCGTTACCTGTCCGGGTACCAATGCTACTTTCACCAGCTCTATTACCAATGCAACCAATTACGATTGGGTGGTTTATGATAATCCACCTGTTACATTTTCGGGAGCAGGTATTACTTCTATCAACCATACATTCGCCGACACGGGAACATACCAAATTACGCTTCAAACGACATCAATCTGCTGCGGAAAGTCGAAGATTGACACGTTTGAAGTCATTGTAGCACCAGTACTTACGCCGATAGTTTATGTATCGGTAACTTCTGCAGCTATTTGCGAGGGCGACCAAACCACCTTTGGAGCAGTGCCGATCAATGGGGGAACCAATCCGATTTACCAGTGGCTGGTCAATGGAGTACCCGCCGGACCCAGCACCAATACTTTTACCTCGTCATCTCTTTCGGATGGAGATATTGTCACGTGCTTTATGTTGAGCAGTTATCCCTGTGCCGTACCCATAGACGCTACGTCTCTGCCAATAACAATTGAAGTAAATCCTCTGCCAGTTGTAACCTGCAATGTGGGCAACGTATATTTAGGCGCATTCACGAACTTCGATGCAACGCTTTCAACGGGCACTGCACCGTTTACCTATGATTGGGACTTTGGAGATGGGGGCATTGATACAGGCGCAACAACCTCCCATTATTACGGAAGCACCGGGTCCTATTCGTACACGGTAACAGTCACCGACTCTAATGGATGCGTAGGGGTGTGTTCTGACGTCCTCACAATAATAGTGGCGCCATTTGTTGATGCCGGCTATTCTAGCAATACCATTCCCGCATGTGATAACTCAACAGTAACATTTACGGATACCAGTATTGGCAACCCCAATACCTGGTTTTGGGACTTTGGAGACGGTGTTACCATTGGGCCGGGCAGCGGGGCCGTTCCCGTTATGCCGAATACCAGCGGAACATACGATAATCCTACTCACGTCTTTACAACTCCGGGAACCTATAACGTAACGCTGGTGTCCAGCAATGGCGTTTATGCGGATACCGCCTTGTATCCAAATATTGTTGTTGTTAGGCCTTCTCCCATTGCCGGCCTCACCTCATTTGACACATCCGGCTGCACATCCATAAACACGCAATTCCTGGATGCCTCTCTTGGGGCCTACTGGTTCCTTTGGGATTTTGATGATGCCAGCAGCTCCACCCAACAAAATCCGAGTCACAGTTACGCCGCGGTTGGCACTTATAACATTTCCGTTGAGGTATGGACAATTGACAGCTTTTGCTCTGATATTTCAACCATGACCATCAATGTTTATGAGACTCCCTTTGCTGCTTTTACGAGAGATACGGCATGCTCATCAATTCCTATACAGTTTACAAACCTGTCGTTTGTAACGGGAAGCTCCACCATAACAGGATATGAATGGGATTTTGGTGACGGGACAGACAGCATTACGGATGTTGACCCAATTCACACATTTGATCCAGGTGGCACCTATTACACCAGCATGATTGTAACGAGCAATTATGGCTGTAAAGACACTGCTTTTGATACAATATTGATATATCCAAAGCCTGCGGTAATGTTCGATGCGGAACCGGACAGTGTTACCATACTTAATCCCGAGATAACATTTACTGACCAAACCATATCCGACAGTATTGCAACGTGGAATTGGCAATTTGGAGATGGAGATTCGTCAGGTGTTAAAAATCCTGTCCACATGTATCCGGATACCGGAACCTATAATGTTCTGCTAACCATAACAGACACTAACGGATGCTTCGATACCATTTCCCATAGGATAGAAATTGAGCCAGATTATATATTCTTTCTACCCAACACGTTTACTCCGAATGAGGACGGTATCAATGAGCTGTTCATCCCTCTATCCACGGGCCTCAATGAGGCGAGTTACCACTTCTATATTTTCACCCGATGGGGAGATGCTATCTTCCACACTGAAGATATTACCGTAGGATGGAACGGTTTGGCAAATAACGGAAAAAAGCTGGCCCAGACGGGCGTTTATGTGTGGCTGGTACTGTCGAAGGATCTGACAGGCGTGAACCATAAATACACAGGGCACGTTACCTTAATGAGATAAGCATGCATTAGTTTTAAAATGGAAGAGAGGAAGACATATAAGAATTTTGAAGAGTTTTACCCGTACTACCTAACGGAGCATAAAAAGCCTGGAACACGGGTAGCTCATTTTATAGGTACATCGCTATTCTTCGTTTTTCTGGTATTGGCTATTGTTAGGCTCGAGCCCATGTATCTGCTGCCTACTGTTATTGTGCCCTATGCATTTGCATGGGTAGGTCACTTTTTTATCGAGAAGAACAAACCCGCAACTTTCCAATATCCCGGAATGTCTTTGAGGGGGGATTTCAAGCTATACTTTCAGATTCTTTTAGGCAAAGAGGGGTTTACAGGGTCGACTGAAGATTAATAGCGCACAACTCTGGAAGAGAATATATTTGCTGTATTCTGTATGCGAATTATATAAAATCCCGGGGTGATGGCTTCCAGGTTTAGCTCTACCTTATCCTTTGAAGAGAGTTTTAGCACACCAGGCACCTCTTGCCCCAATGCATTATAGAGCCCAACATTCACAATGTCTCCTTCAATCCCTTCAATTGTCAATAATGACCTGGTGGGATTGGGATAAAGCCGTATGTCGTTTGGTTGCACACTCCATTCCATGCCCACATACTTGGTGTAATCACAATTGGCTAACAACATCAAGCTATTGTAAATGTTAAGCCTGCCATCCGTAACTGTAATCTCTGTGAGGTCGGCGATCGAATCTGTTCCATTGAAAATGTAATCTCTGATTTGAAGTGCGTAAAATCCGGGATTACCCTTATAGTCAGCAATAAATTCTGAGCAAACTGCAGCATATAACAAGGCTACAGCACCCGCTACATGAGGCGTCGCCATAGACGTGCCCGTTTTTTGACCATAAGTATCATTCGGCTCAGTTGACCAAATATCCGTGCCGGGAGCACCCAGGTCTATTGTAGTCAGCCCATAGGCTGCCCCGGAGTTTCTCAGATCATCTTCTGTTGTATTGGTCACTGAAATCATCCATTCACTGGGACAGGCGGTAGGAATATCATTCTCCGAGTCAACATCCTCATCTAAATTCATAGTTGCTCCTGCGCTTAGCACACCCGCCACTCCCAAAGAATCATAAAAGGCACACCAAATTGGAAAATCCACCGGATCGCCAAAATTGCTGCCAAATGATGAATTGGTAGAAACCACAAAGGCGCCAGAATCACCATTCGTCTCGTTGTAAGTTGCCCTTAGCTCCAAGACATAACCGTAGGATTCTATCACCGTGGATTCGGTGCCCGATGAGCCTTGAACGGGCATGATTTTCACATTCCAATTTACACCTGCCAGGCCTACACCATTATTTCCAATTGCACCTACGGTTCCCGCTACATGTGTGCCATGGCCGCATGAGCTTACATCTCCATCGCTGTTATAGGCGTTCCAACCATCATAATCATCGATGTATCCATTGTTGTCGTCATCAACATTGTTATTGGGAATTTCCTTTCTGTTTTTCCAATAAGCCAGATCCTCATGATTCAAATCAAATCCACAATCAATTACTGCCACCACTATGGTGTCGCCCAATGCAGTGAGCCCTCCCGTAGCGGAGTCCCATGCCTGAGGGGCGTCTATGTCTGCATCGAGCATGCCACCACTTTGCCCCGTATTGTCCATGTCCCACTGATCTCCGAACCGAGGATCATTCGGAATTGTACCCCGCTGTTCAACAAAATGATTGAGCTGTGCGGCAAATACCTCTTCATTGTTCCGAAAAGCCCACAGCGCCTCTTTTTCCTCCAGCATTACCGGGTCAAATCCGATCAAATGAATGTTGAGTCTTTGCGAGAGCTGTTTGATGTGGCTCAGCTTTGAGGAGGTGCTTACACCACCATTAATAGTGGCAAGGACCTCGTTGACCTCTCCTTTGTAATGCAGCTGAATAATTAGCTGGCCGGGCACGTGATCAGGTCGCTGTGCAAAACATGGTGAGCCAGGAAAAAGGAACACTAGGGCCACGGTACACACGGCGATATGATTCTTCATACTCTCAATTATTTCGTTGTTCAGTTTCATGATTCAATTGCACATGGGTAATGTTATCATCCTGTTTAAGCAGATTCAAGGCGTTTCCTATGTCTTCACGCTTGTAGTTAATGGTCATCTCCCAGGTGTTCATGCGCGCCGAAAGAACCTTTACAACTGCCAAATTCAGGTCCTTATGCCGTGCGGCCAAAGACTCAATGTCGGCATTTTTCGCAACCTGTACAATGATACTGATAAGCTCTCCGGCGCTCCGGTCCTTTTCAATCTTTGAAAACAAGCCGCAACCCACTATGAGAACACAGAGCGATAGCGTTAGAACAAGATGTGAATTGAAAATCGCTCTCATATGATCCCATTGAGCACTGCTCATGCAAATCTACTAATAACTGCCTATTTTTGTGTTGATGAGTTCTGCTCTACCCATACACGATCTAATCCGGAAAAAGCTTCGCTCCCTTCCGGAAAACCCCGGCATTTACCAGTTCATGGATGCTGAGGGAGGTATCATTTATGTTGGGAAAGCCAAGAATCTAAAAAAGCGGGTGTCTTCCTACTTTAACAAAACACGTGCTAATAGCGGTAAAACCGCCATGCTTGTGAGAAAGATTCGGGATATGAAATATCTGATTGCGGATACTGAATTAGAAGCGCTTCTTTTAGAGAACTCCCTGATTAAAAAACTAAAGCCCAAGTATAACGTTCAGCTCAAGGATGACAAGAGCTTCCCCTGGATATGCATTAAGAGTGAACGATTCCCCAGGGTATTTCCCACCCGACAGCTGAGGGATGATGGTTCGGAATATTATGGGCCCTACGCTTCCGTAAAGATGATGAACACCATCCTGGAATTGATTAAACGGCTGTACAAGCTTCGAAACTGTAATTACAACCTCTCTGAAGAAAACATAGGCAACAAGAAGTTTAGCGTTTGCCTGGAATACCACATTGGCAACTGCCTGGGGCCCTGTGAGGATCTGCAATCGGAAAAAGATTATGATCAAACCGTATCCCAAATTAGAAATATCATCAAAGGCAATCTGCATTCAGTGACAAAGCACTTCAAGCAGCTCATGAAAGAACACGCCGAGAATTTTGAGTATGAAAAGGCGCAGCTCATCAAAGAAAAGCTGGAATGGATGGAAAAGTACCGTGGAAAGTCAGTCGTTGTAAACCCGAAGATTCATGATGTGGAAGTATTTTCAATTGTCACCAACGACAAGTATGGTTATGTAAATTACATGCGAGTTGCTGAAGGGGCTATTGTACAGGGTCACACGGTAGAATTGAAAAAGAGATTGGATGAATCAGAAGAAGAGCTGCTCTCCATCGCAATCTTAGACCTGAGATCCAGGTTCAACAGTGACTGCAGGGAAATCATTGTCCCCTTTCAGATTGATTTGAAAATGCCTTATAGAGAAGAGCCCGCTTCTTTTCTGATACCCAAAAAGGGCGACAAAAAACTCCTGCTTGGATTATCTGAACGCAACGCTAAATTCTACATGCTAGATAAACAAAAATCGCGGTTGACGGTCTCCACGAAAAAGAACCGTACTAACGAGCTGCTGGAGAAAATGAAAGCTGAGCTAAAGCTCAGCACATTGCCGGTACATATTGAGTGCATTGACAACTCTAATATTCAGGGGACCAACGCGGTAGCGGCTTTGGTTGTATTCAAAAATACAAAGCCTTCAAAGAAAGATTATCGTCACTTCAATATTAAGACCGTAGCTGGCGCGGATGATTTCGCTTCCATGGAAGAGGTGGTACTTCGCCGATATGGACGGTTAAAAAAGGAGAAAAAACCCCTGCCTCAGCTCCTGATCATCGATGGGGGCAAGGGCCAGATTTCATCTGCCATGAAAAGCCTGGAAAAGCTAAAATTAGCTGGCAAAATCAGTGTGATTGGTATCGCGAAAAGGCTGGAAGAGCTTTACTATCCATACGATCCGCTTCCGCTCTACCTGGACAAGCGCTCCGAAACACTTAGGGTAATTCAGCAATTGCGAAACGAGGCCCACCGCTTCGGAATTACGCATCACAGAAAGAGGCGCATTAAAGCTTCGATAAACACGGAGCTACAGAAAATTGATGGAGTAGGGGAGGCCACTTCGAAAATTCTATTGAAAAAATACCGTTCCGTGAAAAACATTAAGAGAGCGACGGAAGATGAGCTGATAAAAGTAGTGGGGAGGTCAAAGGCCAGGTTGATTCACGCTTACCTGGCAAAAAACTAAGGGCAATGTAGCCTCAGCTCATAAGATCCGCCAGGGCCTTCATTTCCACGCGGGCAGATGCATTGCCATAGATGATATTATAAACCGCATCGGTGATGGGCATTTCAACTTTGTGCTCTTTATTCAGCTCTACAATACATTTTGCTGCGTAATAACCTTCTGCAATCATGTTCATCTCTGATTGTGCAGATCTTACCGAATGCCCCTTTCCTATCATGTTGCCAAAAGTGCGATTTCTGCTAAACTGCGAATAGGCGGTAACCATCAAATCTCCTAAATATGCTGAGTTTTTTATATCCCGGTCAATTGGGTGAACGGCGTTGACAAATCTCTCTATCTCCTTAATCCCATTAGACACCAATACCGCCTGAAAATTGTCTCCATATCCCAGCCCGTGGCAAATGCCGTTCGCAATAGCAAAAATGTTTTTGAGCACCGCTGAGTATTCCGTGCCGTATATATCATCTGATACCTTGGTTTTGATATACCTGCATTCCAAAACAGACGCCATTGCAACCGCCCTTTCTGTATTAGAACAGGCAATTGTCAGATAGGATAATTTTTCTTGTGCAACTTCCTCGGCATGGCAGGGCCCGGTAATTACTCCTATGTCATCATAGGAAAGGCCGTATTGATTGTGAAAGAATTCACCCACAATGACGTTGTTCTCGGGAACTATTCCCTTAATCGCCGAAAATATTACCTTGCCTGCGAGGCAGTCCTTTGGGCAGGGAGACAAGCTCTCTTTCAAAAAGGCCGAAGGAACAGCAAATACAACTATGCCTGCATCATCAATACAAGCTCGAATGTCACTCGTGATGTTTAGCTTATGGGTGTCCAGCACCACAGAAGGCAGGTAATTTCTGTTGTGCCCATACTTTTTGATGTGCTCTATGTTATCCTCATCTCTCAGCCACCAATTGAGCCCATCCACATTATTCAACAGCATCTTGATAATGGCCGTGGCCCAGCTGCCACCTCCAATTACTGCGATTGTAGGATTGTTCGCCATTCTCTTACAAATAAATGGATTATACTATCCTTTTAGAAAACAGGGTTGTCCCTAAATAGTAGTAACGTGCAAATCTAGTGAACTGAATGGTTTCAGTGGCTTACAATTATCTTTCGTGTAGTTTTACCCCATTGGTTTTGAAGGCTTACAAAATACACGCCATCTTCAGCGCTCGATAAATCCACCGTAGTATAAGATCCCTTTACAGAAGCTTTGTAAACTAGTTTTCCAAGAATGTTAGTCACTACAATTTCGGATTTGCCAATTTGGTTACCAGCTCCGCTAATCTGTACAATGAACGTTCCCTTACTTGGATTTGGATATATACTAATCAGATTGCCAGCATCCATATCATAGATGCTCAATGGATCCTCACCTATTACAACATTAGCAGTTATGCTCGTCCCATTGGCGTCAATTACTGTTATAATGTAATTCCCAGCACACAAACCAGTGGCCGTCACTCCGTTTTGAACTGGAAACGAATTCCAGGAATAGGTATAAGGCGTAATCCCGCCGCTTACATTAGCCGTTGCGGTACCATCACAACTTCCAACTGTTGCATTTGTTAACGTTGTTGTAACAGCCAGGGCCTGGGGCAAAATGCTATCGGGATCAATCCTATTAACCGTATTGTTTGGGGTGTTTACATACCATATCTTACCGTTTGGGCCTATTTCCAATCCCATCACGCCCGCTGAACCCGTTTGCAGCCTGGTCATTTCCGTAGCAGGAATGGCAGATATATCGTAAATAATGATCTCGCCATTGCTATTATCTGATACAAGCATTCTGTCTTCTATAACTGCAATCCCAGACGGCTTGACAAGCCCCGAGCTAACAACCACCTCCTGCGTTGCACCAGACACTTTTTGATAAGTGGCCAGCCCATCATAATTGGTAAAGCTGGGAGTACCGCCAACAGTTCCAGTGGTAATGTCCAATCGAATTACCCTCAGGCTGCCTGCGTCTACGATATACAACCATTTTTTATCATCATCAAAGGCCAGATGGCATGCAGTTGTCAGGTCAATTCTATCTACAACAATATCCTCATACCTGTACACTTTCCCATCCCCGTGCTCTGTATTCCCTGGTCCATGGTCGTCAACAAAGTCGTATTTGACAATATCATTACTCTCTGAATCAAATACCCAGAAGATGTTGTCCTTCTCATTGGCAATCCCCATGGCATAAGGACTCATATGAAGCATATCCAAATGGCTGCCATTGCCACCTGAAGGTTGCGCATAAATCGACGAATCGCTAGACCATAAGGCCGGACCGGTAAAGGGTGAGCCTCCATTGTCATTTGCGTCGTAAACACTTGGTGATGTGGCAAAGTTTCCATTTAAACTAAAGGCGAGCCCCGTTGGCAAGGCCATGAAATGCTTAGAATTCGAGTCCTTCCTATACAGTGATTGCTGGCCCACTTCACCTGGTTTATAAAAAGTGATCGTTGTTCCACCTGATGAGCCTGTTCCATTCCAAAGGCCCAGGTTCACCACCCACAGCTCACCGTTGGGATGAAAATCGAGATCCATAGGAATGCTAATTGCATCAGTAGAGTTTCCAATTTCAGTGTAAGCAAAAGTATTCCCTGTGTAAGTATAACTAGAGATAATGTTTGGTGTTTGGCCGACGATGGTAATTTGCTTCGTGATCATATCGTTGGCAGGTACAGAATCTACAGCGGATCCATTAACGTTGCTAACCCATACTTTTAATGTATAATCACCTCCGACAGTGGGTACCCATGGCGTAGCATGTGTAAAGTTGTACTCAGTGAATGGCGCGATGTTTAGACCCGTTAAGGCATCTGTAACTGTTGGTCCGCTGTCAATTGAATAGTTGATATCGAGCGAAGTAATTGCAGTAGCTCCCAGGTTTTCAGCATCTCCAATAACATCTATACTCCCAATCTCCATAAAAGCTGAAGTCTCGAGGGTAAGCATCGAAGCGTCGAGTTCGGGAGGCAATGAATTGATGAAGCTGAAATTATCAATAGTCCCTACCGCTGTGAATGAATAAATAGGAAAGGATTCGATTTTAACTGTGTATTTGGTTCCCCCATCATTATAATCATCTATTGACTTTATATCGTAGGTGGCATTTTCTGTTAAACACCAGGGGCCCTCTGATATGGTAGTGCTATTTGCATAACCATTACCGATAGTAGCCGTTCCTCCGCTACACCCCAGCTGAGTAGTGTTGCCTCCTGCGAAAATTGTACCTGACCCACAAGGGTTTCCGCCAGGTACCAGCTCCCAATATCCTTCAAATCCCCAACCATCCGTGGTTACATCAATTTGTACTTCCAATTGCCCTGCGGGACATTGTGCATTTGCACCTAAGCAGGTTAGTCCTAATAGTGTTAAGATTAAAGTAATGATTCTCATAGTAATTAATTTGGGAATACGCCTGTATTCCAGGTTATTAACTTGTTATTTCCAATGGCTTAGACACAAAGTGCAAATTTACCGCTATTCACGACCAACTGCAACCTCAATTCGTAGAATCCACCCTTTATTAAAGAGAATTACGACGTCTGAGTTGCCAGCTACGCTTATTTAGCACGCAAGACAGTGGCCCAGCTTTATCTCCTGCTCCCTTTGCCAGGAAGTGAACAAGGCCTTCCATTCCGCTTTGGTCTTTTTAGAGACCCGCTCAGCCACTGTTTTGGACTTGATCTCCTTAAATGGTGGTATATATGATTCCATAGTTATTGTTTTATTGATGTTATGAGTGATTGTCAAAGCTTATTTGAACTTTTTTCATTTTTAGCAACAATTGTCTCCGCCCTCCTGAATACTTGGGCAATCCACTGTGCCATATGAACAATACACACAGCAGCATCCATCCGTTGGTTTAATAACTTCATGACAACTCACGCATTCGTAGAAATACACACATGCGTCTGTTGGCATTGTTTCTTCCTTTTGATGTCCGCATTTTGGACATGTAAATACAGATTGTAAAATGATCGTCTTTTCCATTCCTTTAATTGACTATCTCCTGATTTATTACTTTATAGCCGGTTTCCTCCTCCACTATATTGGATAGCTCTGCCAATGTGGTTCGTGATTTATCAAATTTTACAATGGCCAATCCTTCCTTGTATGATGAGCTCGCTTCTATAACCGCCTTTTGATCCGCCAGGCTCTTTGTTACATGATGTTCACATCCAGTACAGGTCATTCCCTTTATTTCCAGCCTACCCTCCGCAATATTCTCTTCACTCACCACAATTGTGATGTTTTCCGATTCCGGGAAGAAAACTCCTGAATAATAAGGGAATGCAAGCATGATCGCAGAGAAAACAGTAACAATACCCAGAAATTTGGCAGACTGAAAAAAAGAAGGCCTATCCTCCCCGCCTCCCGGGCTGGTGGTCTCACAATCACATTCGACTGCGGCTCTTTTGTTCTTTACATGCTGATACCAGGCAAAGCCCAAAACAACAACCGTGAACCAAATGAGATACGGCCGTGCCGGTTCCAACCAGGATGCTGAAGCTGCTATTCCTGAAACACTGGCCACTGCAGCAATTACCGGTACAATGCAACACAAAGAGGATGCAATGGCCGCAAGAACTCCAGCTCCGATTAATTTGTTATTTGATTTCGTGCTCATGCGGCTTTGGTTTCCAACAATGATTCATTCGTAATAAGACGAAAGAATCCGCTTAATAGTTTTGCCGTTTCCGGCCCAAGAGAGTAATAAACCATTGCACCAACCCTGTTTTTCTCAATTACATTGCCATCCTTCATCTTGCGCAAGTGTTGCGCGATGGCTGGAATTTGCATTTCCAGTATGTCACTTATGTCACACACGCACAGCCTCTCTTCCTGATGGAGTAAGTATAATATGCTCAATCGGACATCATTACCCGCCAGATTAAATACGCCGGCCAGCTTTCCAATAAACTTCCTGGCGCTCTTCATGTTTTTCTTGCAGTCCCTGATTTGTTCTTTGTCTGCAAAGACTCTAATGCATTCGTTTTTGCTCATCTCGCTGTGGCTTTAGTTTTAACAAAGATAGCCCTTTTTAATTGTTTAAGCAAACTCTTAAACATCTCGCATTGGGGTATTAGCTTTTGTTAAATGCGCAGGAAGCATCCGATCGACTTTTGGAGAAAACACCCTGCATGGCCCACACCAGTCTGCATAAAAATCGAAGACCGTAATATTGCCAGCAGACAGGTGCTCTATAAATTTCATTTTGCGGCCGCCTTTAATCGTCTTGATATCATATGAAGATCTTTCCTCATCGGTAAGCGGTTTTGCCAGTGACTCTCCCTTAAAGAGCACCTCAAAATTGGTGTTCGTAGACATGGCTGCTTTGATATCCGCTTCAGATACTTTTCCAATCACGGTGGAGGTCTTGGTTTCAAAATCCACTTTTGCACTTTCTACCCCTTCAAGTGCCTGCAACACCTTTGCGGCAGTATTTGCACAGCTGCTACAGGTCATTCCCTCAATGGTAAATGTGAACGTTTGGGGGGGGTTGCCCGAAAACAAACGATGATACCAAGATCATTGCTGCTATCGCAAATTTGGCTTTTCTCATAGTATGGTAGTAATCGATATGCAGTCACCCAAATATACTCGCTAATGCTTGTTTAAGAAAATACTTCAACATCGAAATTAGTGGATGATTATTATTCTTTTATGCAATTCATTACTTACTTTAATCAGATATGACCCGGAGGGAACAGCGCTAACATCAATTCCTTGCTCTTGTATTTGCTCTCCAGAATACCGAAACGAGATTTGGCCGGTAATGCTGTACAGCATTACTTGATCTACCACCCATTGATTGTCATTAAATATGAAACGAATATATTGGTCGGCGGGATTGGGAAATACAGTGAGCTTGTGTTCTTTGGGAGGATACTTTGAAAATCCTACAGTAGTAGCCTGAAATACTGACAATGATGTTGTGTGAACATTCCCGGCAGGTGCCGATATTGGACTGTCAGCGGATACGCCAGCCGCATAAAGCCTGATCGGGCCAACATTAACTGATGGTGCGATCCATTGGAATTGCCAGGTAAAAAACCCCGCTCCAACATTATTCGGATTTGAGGCGCCGTAATGAGAAACATATTCCCTGGCTCCGGCCAATTGAATATATGTGTTTAAACTATCCAGTATCACGAAATCCCCCATCCTCAAATTGTTGCTGTCCAATGCAGTCATTTGAAAACCGAATATCTTCATGCTGCTATCGGTAACGGTTAACGATACATCATAAACCGTGTCGGGTTTATAACTATTCGCTCCATTATTAAACACGATATCTATACTTGCATTCGGAGGATTTAGTTCGTCCAACAAATGGCACCCGGCGGTATAGCATGTCTCCTCACCCGGAGCTCCTGTCTTGCCCGTTGGTGGAACGAGAGAAAATGTGGTCCCAATTTTATGCAATGCCAAGACCAACAATAACACAAAAACGCTGACGGCCCATTTTTTAATCTTCCAATTCATCTTGGTTCTTGTTCTTTAAGTGCTTTTTTAAGGCTTTTTCACCAAAGAGATAAAATACGACCGGTGTTACAATTATATCCAATAAGGTTGAGCTGACCAGCCCTCCGATAATTACAGTAGCTACAGGGTAGAGAATTTCCTTTCCGGGAGCATCTTTGGCCAGAGTAAGGGGAATAAGTGCCAGGGCAGCAGTTAATGCTGTCATCAACACGGGTACCAGCCTTTCCAAAGATCCCCTGATTATCATTTTTCTGTCGAACCGCTCACCTTCATTTTCGACTAAATGCACGTAGTGAGAAATCATCATAATACCGTTTCTTGAAGCTATACCGGTGAGGGTAATAAATCCAACCAATGAAGCTACAGAAAATACGCCTCCGGTGAGCTTTACAGCAACAACACTGCCTATCAATGCAAGGGGGATGTTGAGCATTACCTGTAGCACAATACGAGGAGATTTGAAGTAGGAATACAGTGCTAAGAAAATACCCGCAAGGGAGAATAGGCTCAATATCAAAATAAGGCGAGAAGCTGACTTTTGACTTTCAAATTGACCACCATAGGTAATGAAGTATCCCTGCGGCAAATCAATCTCTTGTTTGATCTTATCCTCCAATTCAGCGACTGTACTGCCTAAATCTCTATCCGATACATTGCATGATACTATCATCCTGCGCTGCGTATTCTCGTGATTGATGGTGTTGGGGCCATTTTCAAAATATACATCTGCAATTTCTTTTATGGGAATCAACTCCCCGGTTGGTGTTTCCATCAATGCCCTGCTGATCTCTTCAATATTGTTTCGTTCATTCTCAGGCAGCCTAAGTACCAGCTCAAAGCGTTTTTCTTTATCCAGAATTTGAGATACCACTTTCCCCTGATACATTATCTCCAGATCCTCAACAATCTCTCCTCTTTCCAAGCCATAATATTTGATAGCGTCATCTTTGGGTCGAATTAGCAACTGTGGAATTTGAACCTGTTTCTCAATCTGTATATCAACCACGCCATCAACAGTAGAGATCGTGTTTTTTACGTTGCTGGCGTATTTTCTCAGCTCCATCAGGTCGTTTCCAAATATTTTTATGGCCACCTGTGCCCTTACGCCAGAAAGCAAGTGGTCGAGCCTGTGTGAAATCGGTTGGCCGATATTAAAGGTGATTCCCTTCAACACAGACAGCTTTTCTCTGATATCCTGAATAATCTCATCCCTGCTGCGATTATTGGCACTCTTCTTAAAAGCAACCTCAATCTCAGAATTGGCAACCGGCTCAACATGCTCGTCCAATTCTGCCCGGCCTGTTCTTCTGGCGGTAAATGCCACTTCAGGTACTTTCAGAATTTGTTTCTCGGCAATGCTGCCCAGCTTATTGCTTTCCTCCAAAGAAGTTCCGGTCGGCGCAACTGTATTGATGGTTAGAGACCCCTCGTTGAATGGAGGTAAGAATTCAGTTCCAAAAAAAGGAACAAATGAAAGGGCGATCAGAAACAGAGCTGCTGCACCTATCAAAACTTTCCTTGGATTGCTCAGTCCGAAGTTGAGTAGTTTGGCATCTTGCTTCTTGAGCCATCTCACCAGGCGCCCATCCTCTTCCGTCTCCATTCGCTTAATATTCGGAAGCAGATAGTAGCACATGGCCGGCGTAACTGTTAAGGCAACAAGCAATGAAGCTATTATAGATGTGATATAGGCAATGCCAAGTGGTGCAAATATTCTTCCTTCCATGCCACTTAGAGCGAATAGGGGAATAAATACCAATACCACGATGATTGTCGCATAAACAATGGAATTACGCACTTCTGTGGAGGCATTATATATGACTTTGATTGCTGGTTGTGGATTTGCCGCATTTCGGTTTTCCCTCAGGCGCCTAAAGACATTTTCCACATCTACAATGGCATCATCTACCAATTCGCCAATGGCAATGGCTATTCCGCCCAGCGTCATCGTATTTATACTGATGTCGAATACTTTGAATACCAACGCGGTAATAATAAGCGACAGCGGTATCGCGGTAAGGGTTATCAGCGTAGTTCTGAAATTCAATAAAAACAGAAACAAGACGATAATAACCAGAATTGCTCCATCCCTCAACGCCTCTATCACATTAGATAGGGCTGCATCAATAAAATCCGCTTGCCTGAAGACATCCGTATTTATCCTGACATCCGGAGGTAAGGAAGGTTGTAATTCATCCAATGCCTTTATGACTTCGGCAGTGAGATCAATAGTGCTGGCGTTGGGTTGTTTTTCTACGGTAAGTATGACTGCGGGAATACCATTCAGGCTACCGTCACCCCTTTTGAATTTCGCCCCAAATTTTACTTCCGCTACCTGAGAAATCAATATGGGCGTATTGTCAGTATATCCTATCACAATATCCTCTATTTCCGTCAGTGACGCTATCCTGCCCAGGTTTCGTATCAATACTTCAGATCCGCTTTTATTGAAAAAATTTCCGGTAGTGTTGAGGTTTGATTTTTTCAATGCATCCAACACTTGGTTGATGGACAGGCCTGTAGCATTGAGCTTCGGCATAGAAACCAACACCTGATACTGTAGTATATCACCACCTGTAGGAATGACCTGAGATATTCCCGGGATAGACAATAGCCTTCTGCGAATGTCGTAATCGGCTATGGTCCGTAAAATAGCCATCGACGTGGTATCCGCCGACAGCCCAATTAACATTATCTGTCCCATAACAGATGTTATTGGACCTAATACGGGTGTAACCCCATCCGGCAAGAGCTCCTGAATGGTTTGCAATTTTTCATTGACAATTTGCCTTGCCTTGTAGATATCAGTTCCGTAATCAAACTCCACAAATACCAACCCCAAGCCGATCGAAGAATTGGAGCGGACCTGTTCAACATTGGCAGCACCATTTAAGGCGGTTTCCACGGGCAAGGTAACCAGGGCCTCGACTTCCTCTGGCGCCATGCCCTCAGCCTCCAAAAAGACAGTTACCCTGGGGCGATTCAGGTCTGGTAATACATCGACTGGCAACTCCAATGCGGTATAGGTTCCGCCGATCATCAAAATGATCGCGAAAGCAATCACGATCATTCGGTTTACTAGAGAGAACTTTATTATTTGGTTTAGCATCTTATTTCAACTTGCAATAGGCAATTTCCCTATTGATTTAAGTAAATAGATTTCACCTGGTAGGTGCCGTTGACAACTATTCTTTCTTTTTCTTTTAGTCCTTTTAAAATAATTGTTTCATTGGTGTTGCCCTGGCCCAATTGCACAAAGTTCACTTTAAACAATTCCGGAGCATTATGGGTAAACACCACCGGTTTCCCGTTGAGGTCGCTTATTGCAGAAGTGGGCACTACCAGAAGATTCTCATCAGATTTCGCCGTTACGTACACGTTCGCAAATTGTCCGGGTTTGAATAACCCCTGTGAATTATCGAGTTCCAGTATCACCTGTGAAGACTGGTTAACGGGATTCACCACGTTTCCAAAGGCTATGAGGTGTGCACTTTCAGAATAGTGCTTCTCCTCTTGTATACATTCCACAAAAAATTTGACATCCTTGCTAATCTCTATTAAATCTGGGTGGTGCAGCTGATGCATGTCTTTATCAAATATCTGTGCTTCAACCTTTAGTGTTTTGGTATTATAAACACTGAAAAGCTTTTCTCCCTGTGCAATCTGTTGTCCAATTGCCAGGTTGAAATTGTCAACTACACCGGAGATGGGCGACTTTACACTAAGCACTTTACCCCGCGCATAATTTCCGGAGAGATTATCGTATATCTTCTTGTTTTTTAAGGCGGTTTTGTATTGTATTTCAGCTTCTATTAAATCTTTTTTAGCAACAATATCATCAATGGATTTCAGCCGCTGCAGCTCTTTTTGGGCAGCTTCATAGGCCGCCACCGCTTCGCTGCTCGCCGTTGCCAGCTGAATCTGTTCAGCTGCATCGAAATTCTGTGCTATTACCGCTAGTATTTGCCCTTTACTCACTTTTTCTCCAATGCCAATATTGATTGACACGATCGATGCATTTTGAGGTGCAATGATCTTTGCCTCTCCGTTGGTAACGGGCATTATTTTCCCATAAAGTTTAAGCGCATTTTGAAAATCACTAAACCCCGTTAAGGCTGTACGAATATCGAACAGAAACTGTGTTTCCTTCAGTATCTCTGCCTCATCCACGGCCATATTTCCTCTGGTGGGTTTCTCTTTCTGCTCATCGTGATCCTCTCCGCCATGGGCGAATACCGTTTCGTAGCTACCGACAGGGATTGAAATAGTCAGCAGAACGATCATCACACTAAAGGTTTTTTGAGACATCACCTTATTTCTACCAATTAAGCGTGTAATTACAGCGCCTGCAACCAATCCAACAAACAACAGGAGCATGGCTTTCCAATTGAACCATGAGCTTTGATCATGGCTGTGCTCATCATCCAGCATTATCTTTTTCCCAACGTCAACGCTTTCCAGGATCATTAAATCTGCTTTTCCAAAGCCTGAAATATTGGCGACCAGGCTATACTCTTTGTTCTCCGGGAAAGTGGCTTCAACGTGGTATATTCCAGGTTCATGTTGAGTCACCTTAAATTTCAGGTCCCCATCTTCTATACATGTGATTTCAATCCTGGCATTGTCAATTGCTCTATTGGTTTCATAATCAGAGACAAACAATTTCATCTCGGCATGCTCACCAGCTTCAAACGGTTCGTAGCGCAGAACTACTTCAAAGTTGTCTGAAACACTATTAACCGTAAACCAGGACTTACCTGTTGGTTTTGATTCTTCCTTTTTTTCTCCGTGATCCTCGCCGCCATGAGCCACAGCTACGAATCCTATCAAGGTCAAACTCGTTGTAATGAGAATTGTTTTTATAGATGTCATATTATTTTCCTTTTAAATAATTCAGTTCGATAACGGAGGCGTTATACTTTTTTAACGCTTCATAATAGTTGGTTTTTATTTCGAATGCCTGGCTAACTGAAAACAGATATTCAATATAGCTTATCTCACCGGCGGTATAGGAACGCGATGCAGCATCCAAAATAACATCTGATTGCTTCAGGCCCACAGAATCAAAGTACTCTAATGATGCCTGGTTCGCCTGATATGCCTGAATCGCATCGAACCATTTGAAGTTAAAATTCTGCGCCGCCATTGCGCCTTCAAATGATCTCTTCTCAGCATTCGCTTTTGCAGCCTTAATGCGTGCAGTATGGGTCCAAAACCATAGGGGTAGCGATAATCCAAATTGAAATCGATACGTTGTCGATGAGGTGAGCTCAGCCTGATTCATGTAACCAAATGAAAAATCTGGAGCCAATCCAAATTTTGCCAATTTCAGCTCTTTCCTGGCCACGACCGTGTTTTGGTTGGCATAATCAATAAATAGTCCCGAAGAAGGTGCTTCAATGATACTTTCATTGTAATCAAGCTTTTCATATGCACTAGCAGTAAGCATGCCCTTTATATCAATTCCTGTGAGCAAGCTGAGGCCTAATTGAGCACTTTTCAATTGGGCCCGTGTCTGAGCGAGTTCAACAGAAGCTTCGCCTGCCCTGGCCTCTGCACTCGTGAGCTCAAGGAGTCCAACATCCCCAGCCTTATGGCGCTTGTCGGTTGCCAGATAATGGGCTGTGAAAATACTATCCTGTGTGACCGCCTGCCTGGCTCTTGCTTCTGAATACTGAAGCTGATTGTAAGCCCGGCTAGCCTGTCGGATAACGGCAGCCCTGCTAATCCGTATGCCTGCTTCTGCCAGTTTTACTTTCTCCTTTCCTACTTTGGATTGCTGAATGTAAACCAAAGGGTTATCAATGCTCTGTTGAATTCCAGGCGTGAAGAATTCGCCCGTTGGCGCCTCCAGCATCAATTGAGGGTCCGGCAGGCTAAAGCTTCCCTTCTTCAAGGCTCTCTGTTCTTCCAGCTCCAATTGCGCTGCTTTTAAATACGGGTGCTTTTTCAAAGTCTCGGCAATAGCGCTGTCCAGGCTGATTGTGGACTGAGCAAACAACCCCAACCAAACGCATACGAGTAAAGCAGATAGCGTAACTCCTTTCATTTTCTATTTTTCAATTTGTCCATCTCCATCCGGTAGTTTCATTAATGTCAATGTTGATGCCCATGACCACCGTGGTTTTCATGCTGGTGTCCGTGATCATCATGGCTTTCCTTGGGAAACTTCGCTATAACCGTTTTTTCGTTCACCACAAAGCTGACTATACTCGTGAAGGAAGAGGCTCCCTCCTTTAGCTCAAGTGTAAAATGATCATCTCCTTCCGGAGATAATTTATCACTGATGGTTTCATCGCTAAACTGTAGAATAACCGTTCCCGTAACATCTTTGTTGGTGATTGATTTTTCCGCTCCGTCCAGGAGGTAGTAGCTGACTTTACCTGCGCCCACAACCTGTTCAATATGGTAATCACCTGCCGTCTTTACAACTCCTCCATGAGGCGAGCCGTGGGCGTGGTCCTCGCCGCCATGTTTATGGGCTATCTTAGCTGCTGTGTGTTCATGCGTTTCTTCTGTTGCATGCTCATGAAAATGTTCTTCCCCTTTGCTGTGTTGCTGTGTGTGTGCTTCATCGTGTTTGTCCTCATGCGCTTCTTCGCCGTGGTTTTCTTTCGAATTTCCACAACCCATTATGGCAATAGAGCCCATCGCAAACAGCGTTGCTATTCCTATAGTTGAAATTGATTTGTACATTGTTTTTTCTTTTTGTGTTTCGTGAAATGAGTCTAATTACTTGCCTATTTAGCTGTCATCCAGAGCGGATGAGTCCACCAAAAACAGTGCAACAAGAAAGGCTTGCTTGTATCTAAAAAGCATTATAGAAAAAGGCATGGTCCTCCCTGCTTACTCACCATTAGCTTCTGGCAAACAAGAGAGGAAAATCAGACGAGGAAAGAGTGAAAAAGGACACGTAGATCTGACACTATCAAGGGAGGTGCCTTGTTTAAATAGTCCTTTCTCTGAATCATCAGGCCCAAATTAGCCGGGGATTTATTCAACTGTGTAAATAAATCAGTTGAAGGGAGAATTATTTTTATTCCACCAACGGGAATGGTTGTATTGGACAAAGCGGCGAAGAATACCGGTACGGATTCATTGCAGCAATCTTTTTCGGAATTATTATCATGGTCATGCCCCTTGTCTTTGTGATCATGTTCTACAACCGCAGAGCCGCTTCCGTGGTGATGGTCATGACCATAAGGGTGGCTGTGTTCCACTCCCATTTTATCTATGACGTGGGCAACGTTGCAAAGGATGTTTGCAGTAAAGACACCAGCGAGTATCCCTAGCATTACCACGCTACCCATCCTGATTCCTATGTGTTTTCTTACATGCATTGAACCGCTTTAACGTAGCATTTGCTGTTTTGGTTGCATTAATCCGGTATTTCTTTACTGGATAATTATTTTTTTTGTGAATACAAGCTCTGAAGTGTTCAACATTAGAAAGTAAATGCCCTTTGTGTAGCTGCTTACATCCAATTGCTGCTGGTAGGTATCCTGTATCATGGGAATAGGCTGGTTATACACCTCTTCTCCTAAGAGATTAATAATTTTCAACTTCGTTGGCTCTTGCAGCCGGGAATTAATCTCAATTGTGATTTGGTCCGTAGAAGGGTTTGGATAAATGTTGAATGAATAATCTTTTTCAACCTCATTCATGCTTGTTGGGTTTTGCAATTTATAAAACTGGTTTAGGTTGCCCGTAAGATATCCGGTGTTACTTGTAAGATGTATTTCGAAAAGGTAAGATGTATCTATCACTTGAAACAAAGACCAGCTAACCCCGCCGTTTGTAGTTTTATACAGGTAGCTTTTATCCATTGACTCTTCCACAATAAATCCGTGTTCATCATCCGTGAAATCAAAGCACCTGAATATTGAATTGCTCAAAGTATCGGGAATAGAAACCCCACTCCATGTCACACCATTGTTTGTCGTTTTGAATAACAAGGATAAATTAGATCCCCACCCAGCTGTACCAGCGTAAGCAACCATAGCAGAGGTTTGTTTTACTGAGCTCACGGAAGAAGAAGTGATACTAAATGCCGTATCGCTCCATGTTATGCCCCCATCTGTAGTTGAAAGCACTCCACCTAAATATGCAAAAGTGCCATTCCAGGTTCCAATTACACCATTATTTTCGTCATTAAAATGTATAGAATTAATAGAAAGAGCATTGTGCCCCAAAGGCAGTGTGGAGCTTGTCCAATTAGCGCCACCATCTATAGTCTTGTACAGTTTTTCTGATATCACCCAGTAACCAACAAGCTCATCCACAAAATGTACTGCGGCAAATCCTTGTCCTGTATTTGTTGTATCTGGAGTGAGTTCCGTCCAGGTAAGGCCATTATCAATGGTTTTATAAATCTTTGACGTATTTGGCGCAGCAGTGTTCAGGTCCCTGCAGGCCACATAAATAATTGAGTCGGCAGGAGCAGCCATGTCCATATAATCATATGTGTTCATTGGAGCATTAAGGATTGCCCAGCTGTTTCCCCCATCTACTGTTTTGGCAAGTTCAATTCTATTAGTAGATATATTAAACAAAGAGGCATATCCAATATTGTCATCTATAAAGTCATAGGAATTAGCCGCGTGGTTGGGTGTAACATTGATTTCTGTCCATTGCGCAATCGTATTTATGCTTATTAACAAAGCAGATAAGCAGATAATAATTGATTTAGCTTTCATAATAAAAAATTTATTTGTTCAACCATTATTTGATAGGAGTACAGCCCACGGTTTAAGTTTTCTCTTTAAACCATTATCTGATCCGAAGTGATATTATCAATCTTGCGCACCCCTTGTCCGTTGGCGTCATAAATAAGCAGCGAGAGCCTTTCATTTCTATAATGGGCAAGATCGATGGTAGCATATTAGAGCCTGTGGTGTCAATTTGGAGATCGTAACTTAAAGGAAGCTGCAGTCGGTAACCTGGGAATCGGAATCAACATACGTAACGGCAGCAGAAATGGTAAAAATTGAACTGGGGCTCCTATGTCGTAGAGCGCTCATCATCATTATTCAACTATCACCGTTCCAATTCCAGCTATCTCTGATTTATTCATCAAGTGTAAAAAATAAATCCCCTTGGTTAAGCTCTCTCTATTAATTGTTATTTGTCCATCCTTAATATTATCAACCGCTCTCACCATTTGCCCCATGGAATTGTAAATCAATAGCGTGTGCTTTTCGCCATTATTATTTTCAAATTCCAGCGATGTGTAGGCGCTGAATGGATTTGGAAATATTTTAATGTTATTCTTCCCGTTCGTCACATCGTCATTATTTATCCCAACATTTTGCTCGAAAAATAATGCTCCCATATCCGACCTGGTACCATCTGGGTCGAATGGGCTGCCTGGATCGGCAACATCAATACACGGAGAGATCGATTGCAAGCTGAAATCATTGTTCAACGAATCAGTAAAAACGGGACTTAAATCAATATTACCAGTTCCTATGTAGCCCCCCTCCACATCACTGAATGTGACAATCACATTGCTTACAATAGGATCTAATATATTTATACTTTGAAAATTATTACCCCAAATTATCGTATTAGATACAGAAACATCCGAAGTGTCTCGTATGAATATTCCACTTCCTTCATTGAAAACAATCGTATTGTTGATAACAGTTGCGGACGAATTGAATAGATCAATCCCGTTCGGAGAATCTCCCCAGGATCCAGTTATCGTATTGTATGCTATATATGGCGCTCCTCCATTACATGCAATACCACTACCAATAATAACATAGCCCCCTCCATTAAAAACGATATTATTATTTGTAATGATCGACGATGAATTCTCACAATAAATCCCTCCGCCATCTGCAAAGGATACCATATTTGAATCAATTAAATTATGATCAATGGTGGGGGAGGCGTTAATGCAGCAAATTCCTCCTCCATTACCATCCAGCCAGCTCGCACCATATCCGTTTCTTATGGTAAATCCGCTTATTAATGCTGCAGCGCCTTCACCATTGGTAAAGGTGACAACACTGCTGCTATCTCTACCATTAATTATGGTTTGGTCTATATAAGATTTATCCCCCGTTGTGAGGTAGAGAGACGCAACAACTATGTTCTTCCCTGTGAAATTGATGTTCTCAAAATAGGTTCCCGGTGAAACAAGAACCGTGTCGCCGACATTTGAGGCGTTAATACCTTGTTGAATAGTCGGGAAATCGTTGGGAATATTAATAACAGCAACAGGAGCAGGGTCGCTTACCACAATGCTAGCATCCATATGGCCTCCTCCCGAAGGGTGACATGTATAATTGTATGTTCCGGGGACAGCTACTACATAGGTGAAGCCCGAACCTCCGATAGTTGGTGAGTTCCATGAGGCAGCCCCAGGCGGTATGCTTGTAGAGGCAGTAGTATGCTGGCCATTTCCATTTACCCACTTTATTGTATCTCCGGTGACGGCGGTTGCCAATGAAGGAACAAACCCTTCTACAGGAGTGCTGTTGGCAGTAATAATGACAACGCTTGCACTGGTTATATTAAATGTAAATATGAATACGAACAATAGACCGATAACGAAATTCCTTCTCTCCATGACTTATAATTTAAGTTAAGTAATTGATGTTAAATTAAAACAGAGTACGTTGGCCCTGTCTTACTTAGACAAAGGTAGATAGAACTATTACCATAGTAAATGGACAATTCCCGCTAAAGCAGGTACTTTTTCTGGATGTTCTCTCTGAACTCGCTGGGTGAAACGCCGATTTTATTCTTAAAAAAACGACTGAAATAGGAGGGATCTTCGTAATTCAGGAAATAGGCAATCTCTTTGTTGCTGAATTCCGAATACATCAGCAGTCGTTTTGCTTCCAGGATGATCCTGTCGCTTACCAGGTCGCTGGCCGTTTTGCCACGAATTTTTCTGGCTTTTTCATTTAGCTGTTCTGGCGTTGTTGAGAGCAAATCCGCGTATTCTTTTACCAGGTGCAGCTTTCTGTAGTTCTTTTCCACCAACATCTTGAAATTATATATCAGATCAGATGACAGATTGTCTTCAGGGCTGGTATCACTTTTTAATTGATCAAAAAAGCCCTTGCTTTTAAGTAATATGATATTCAGATAGGATCTGATAACAGGTTCTTTCAGCTCATGGTCGCTCCGGTATTCGTTCTTTATGCTTTCTACCAGGCTTTTAAAAATCTGGAAATCGCTATCACTCAAGTTCAAAATTGGTTTTGTGGTGTTATTATTCAGAAATGGCAGCTCGTACAATATGTTTTTGTTCGGGAGGTTGAGGTAATAAAAATCCCTTGAGAAAAAGAGAACATATCCAAACGAGTCCAGTTCTCTTTTTACCTTGTGCACCTGGCCCGGTGAGACAAAGTGCACACTATTCGACTCAATTGGGAAAACTTCGAAGTCAATTTCATGGGTGCCGCCTCCCTCTATAAAGAGAAATATTTCATAATAGTTGTGCCGGTGAGGAATAGAGGTGTCATAACTTTCTCTGTGCTCCAATAGCTCCAATTCAAAATCGACACTGGATTCATCGTCACTTGTGAAGTCGTGGATGGGGATTTGTTCTTGCATGTTTTCTAGATTACACGTGGGCCGGCAATTCTGCCATGCCATAACGCAGTACTGATGAAGTTAATTGATCACTTCATTGCCTTAGTCCTCATGTGCTCACCATTTCATTTATTTTTTTAGCGTTGGCGAATGCTCTCCTTTGGGTCGCATTTGAGGAAAAAAGATGACATCCTGAATTGAATGTGAGTTGGTCATAATCATCACCAACCTATCAATTCCAATTCCCAAACCGGCAGTTGGCGGCATGCCGTACTCAATCGCCCGCAGGAATTCTTCATCCAGCACCATAGCTTCTTCATCTCCCTTCTCCCCCAGCTCCAGCTGATGTTCAAATCTCTCTCTTTGATCTTCAGGGTCGTTTAGCTCAGAGAAAGCATTGCACAGCTCTTTGCCGTTACAGATAGCTTCAAAGCGCTCCACCAACCCTTCATGCTCCCGGTGTTTTTTTGCCAAAGGAGACATTTCTATCGGATAATCGGTAATAAACGTTGGCTGAATGAGGTTTGGCTCTGCCTTTTCGCCGAATATTTCATCGATGACTTTACCCTTACCCATTTTCTCGTCTACGTGCACACCCAGAGATTTGGCCGTTTCAAAAAGCTCTTTTTCATCCATTTTTGAGATGTCCACTCCAGCATACGTTTTAATTGCTTCGAACATAGTCATTCGCTTCCAGGGGCGCTTGAAATTTATCTCGTTCTCTCCAACCTGAATCGCGGTCGTTTCGTGTAGGTCCAGCGCAACTTTCTCAACCATCTCCTCAACAAGATCCATCATCCAGTTGTAGTCCTTGTAAGCCACGTAGAGCTCCATTTGTGTGAACTCCGGGTTGTGAAATCTGTCCATTCCCTCGTTTCTAAAATCCTTGGCAAACTCATATACACCTTTAAATCCGCCTACAATCAACCTCTTTAGGTACAGTTCATTGGCGATTCGTAAATACAGCGGCATGTCGAGAGCGTTGTGATGCGTTTTAAATGGCCTTGCGGCAGCTCCTCCATAGAGCGGCTGAAGAACCGGGGTCTCCACTTCCAAATTGTCCTTTTCATTCAAAAACTCACGAATAGAATTGACTATTCTGCTTCTTTTAATGAACACCTCCATGGCCCCTGGGTTTACAATTAAATCCAGCGAACGCTGTCTGTAACGCTGTTCTGCATCCGTAAATGCATCGAATGTCTCTCCTTCCTTTTCCTTTACGATAGGGAGTGGCCGCAGTGATTTGCAAAGCACCTTCAGCTCAGATACATGAATTGATATCTCGCCGACTTTCGTGGTGAATACATAGCCCTTCACTCCAATAATATCTCCGATATCCAGATATTTCTTAAAAACCTGGTTGTAAAGCGTCTTGTCCTCACCCGGGCAAATTTCGTCTCTCTTAACGTAAAGCTGTATCCGGCCAGTTACGTCTTGCAACTCCACAAAAGAGGCATTCCCCATGACACGTCGGCTCATTATTCGGCCCGCAATGCTGACATTTTGGTAGTCCAGCTTCCTCTTTTCGTAATTGTCCAGAATTCCCTTTGCGGAAACATTTATTTCATAGGTGTCGGCAGGATAGGGGTCGATGCCCAATTTTCGTATTTCCTCTAATGAGTGTCTTCTGACAATTTCCTGCTCTGAAAGATTTTCAGCCATCTCTATAAATTTTGGTAAAGATAATAAAACAATAGAGGGTTGATTAAGGCGTTATGCGTGTGTACTATCAAAGATTCTATCTGAAAATTGGTAATTTCGCGACAAATAAATAATAGGATGAAACGAGCCATGACGATAATTCTGTCACACATGAAGATGATTGTTGGCGAGCACCACGTGACCTTAAGAAACCAATTATAAACACATGAAAACATTAATTGAAAATTTTTCGGGGCAATTATCTGAAGCTGTAAAAATTGGTGAGGCCGCCGAATTAGCGTCTTGCGATAAAACATTAACCAATGTGCTTGTAAGTGGATTGGGGGGATCTGGAATTGGCGGTACTATTGTTTCGCAACTGACTGCCGGTGATGCCAACGTTCCTATAAATGTGAACAAGGAATATGGGATTCCGAAATACATCAGTGAAAATAGTTTGGTTATCATCTCTTCTTATTCTGGAAACACGGAAGAGACACTGCAGTCAATGGAATACGCGATAAGTTCAGGCGCTGAGGTTGCCTGCATTACCTCAGGTGGTGAAGTGTTAAAAATTGCCCAGGAAAACAACCTAAACCATATTGTAGTTCCCGGTGGCATGCCCCCGCGGGCGTGTTTGGGATATTCCCTCACTCAATTACTTTATTTATTGGATCATTACGGTATAACCTCCTATGACTTTAGGAACGATTTAAGAGCATCAATTGATCTTCTAATACAGGAAGAAGACAACATTACAGAAGAGGCTAAAAAAGTAGCCGAATCACTTAGCAACAAGATTCCCATCATTTATTCAACCGCTGGTTTTGAAGGTGTCTCCATACGATTCAGGCAGCAGCTGAATGAAAATTCTAAGATGCTGTGCTGGCATCATGTTTTTCCTGAGATGAATCACAATGAACTGGTAGGTTGGAGAAATAAGTCTGAGGATATTGCCGTAGTTCTTCTGCGCAACGACAGTGATCCGGAAAGAGTTAAGACCAGGGTTGAGATATGCAAGGATATATTTTCAAAATACTGCTCTACTATTATAGAAGTCAACTCAAAGGGAAGCTCGGCACTGGAAAATACACTTTACCACATCCATCTCGGGGATTGGATCTCCTGGTATCTTTCAGAAATAAATCAGGTTGACGCCACGGAAATAGATGTGATCAATTTTCTCAAGAATGAATTGTCCAAACAATAGTTTTAGCGATGCAAAAGGTATCCTATATTGATTTAGGGCTTATCAATTACCAGGAGGGCTGGGACTTTCAGGAGAAGGTATTCTCTGAGCTCGTTCAATGCAAAATAGACAACAGAAATCTTCCCAAGTCTGAACAACGCAATACCGAAAGCAGTTTGATCTTTTGTGAGCATCCCCATGTCTACACACTGGGCAAAACGGGTTCGGAAAGCAACCTGCTGTTGGACAAGAAGCAGCTTGAGGACAGGGGAGCCAATTTTTACAAGATCAATAGGGGAGGAGACATCACCTATCACGGCCCTGGTCAAATTGTGGGATACCCCATCTTTGATTTGGATAATTTCTTTACAGATATTGGTAAATACCTCCGATTTCTGGAAGAGGTTGTTATACGAACACTCCGTGATTTTGACATTGCCGCCGGCCGACTGGAGGGTTGCACGGGTGTTTGGATTGATCCCTCAGACACTAAAAAAGCCAGAAAAATCTCGGCTATCGGAGTGAGGAGCAGCAGGTGGGTAACCATGCATGGATTTGCTTTTAATGTAAATACTGATTTAGACTATTTCAACAACATTATTCCCTGTGGCATAGATGATAAGCAAGTAACATCCATGAAAAAAGAGCTGGGACATGACATCAATATGGAAAGTGTGAAGGGAAGCCTCAAGGGCCATTTTGAAAATCTATTTGAAATGGAGCTGACAACAACACTGGATCAATTTGAGAAAGCCAAATAATTATCGATGAGACTTCTTTTAAAAATCGGGAAAGGCTTTTTGATATTTCTGGTTCTGCTCAATATATTGATCTTGATAAGCGGAAACACACACGTTTACAAAGGCATTGTCAATACCTACATGAAGGGCAAAATGAGCGCCGACATAGATGAATATCAAATTTTCGAGAACAGAGAAGTTAAAGCCGGTACGCACCGGCCCTGGCCCACCGGATTGGATTACAACAAGACGCCCATCCCAGCAGAGTATTTGAGCGCCATTGAAAGCAGTAACAGCATCGCTTATCTCCTCATCAAAAATGACTCTATAAGAGTAGAGAAATACTGGAGCGGTTATGGGGATACTTCGGTTACCAACGCATTCTCCATAGCCAAAACCTTAATAGGCATGCTTGTAGGCATCGCAATTGAAGAAGGAAAGATCGAATCTGTGGAACAAAAGGTGGGTGACTTTTTACCGGCATATAAAGAAGGGAGGGCCAGTGACCTTACAGTTAAGCACTTGCTTACCATGAGTTCGGGAATAAACTTTGATGAGAGCTATGTCAGCCCCTTCGCCTATCCTGCCAAGGCCTACTTTGGCAGCGATCTAAAAGCCACCGTTGCGGAATACGAGGTTACGGAAAAGCCCGGTGAACAGTTCGAATATCTCAGTGGGAATACGCAGCTGTTGTCATTTGTGCTGGAGGCCGCAACCGGAAAAAAAGTTGCCAATTATTTCTCTGAAAAACTATGGATACCGCTGGGGGCAAAGAGGCCCGCCTATTGGAGCCTCGATGATGAAGATGGGTTTGAGAAGGCTTATTGCTGCTTCAATTCCAATGCGCGTGATTTGGCGCGATTGGGGCAATTGTACCTTAAAAAGGGAAATTGGTTTGGAGAGCAGCTGGTACCGTCCGAATACATAGAAGAATCTATTGTTCCCGCCAGGCTGACAGAGAAGGATGATGGGAGCGTATTAACAAGATATGGATACTCCTGGTGGATGCTGGACTACAAGAATCAGCACATCTATCTTGCGCAGGGAATGCTGGGACAATACATTGTTGTTATTCCTGAGAGCAATATTGTATCGGTAAGATTGGCCAGTAAGCGTTCGAAGGAAAAGAGAGGGCGCTTTCCCATCATTTTGTTCACGCTTCTGGATTACGCTTTGCAATACTGATAATACAGCTCTTGTTGGAGAGGGTATTTAGTTATCACACGTTTTTGTGTAACCTTGTCCTTGTCACCCAAATAGGTGATTTTTACAAAACCCGAATAAACGAAGGGATTACAGAGGTAATTTTGGAGAAAAACCCAATGCAGTCATAGCTAAGGGCCATAAGCTTTTGTAGGGCTAATAAGGAAGAGGCCTGCTGTAAATAGCAGGCCTTTTCTTTTGCCTACATTGGGTTTTATTTTATCGTATTAGGCTAACTTTTTTGGTATGGACTGTTCTTCCATCGTGAACTCTTATGTAGTAAATTCCTCTGGAGAACTCAGATAAATTAACACTGTAGTTCTCTCTTGCTGATCTCGTAACATCATCAATAACTAATACCTTCCCTGAGATGTCGAATATCGTAACATTGATATCGCGGTTGCTTTCCTCACTAAAATCGAAGTGTACAACTCCGCTAGTTGGGTTTGGATAGATGTTGAATTCAAATTCTTTCTTGATAATAATGATTCCCATCACAACAGAATCCAAATAGATACTTCCGCCTCCCGTACATCCGTTGGCATCGGTAACCACCACACTTTGGCTGCCCAGGCAAAGCCCGATAGCAGTTGCCGTGGTTTGATTAGCGGGATCGTTCCATGCGTAGGTATATGGCGGTGTGCCCCCTGATACACTTGCTGTTGCAGTGCCATCACAAGCAGTCTCTGCCGATACCTTTATATACGACATAGAGGTACTCATCAAGGTAGGTTCGGTAATCGTAACAACTGATGTGGCTATACATCCCATGGAATCCGTTACAATAACATTGTACACTCCAGCGGGAAGGCCGGTTGCAGTACTCGAACTTTGCGAAACCGCATCACTCCACAGATAGCTATAAGGCAAACTCCCACCTGATGCAGCTACCGTTACACTTCCATCACTACTCCCGAAACACGATGTGCTTTGCGAGGTGGTAAAGACAGTGGGCGCACCAATATTATTCACTGACACTGAAGTTTCAGTTGTGCAACCATTGGCATCTGTTATGGTAACATCATAAAGGGCAGCGGATAAATTACTGGCTGTTGATGTAGATTGCCCATCGCTCCATAAGAAGGAATACGGGCTCGATCCATTGCTCGCACTAACATAGGCAGTTCCATCAGAAACACCGCATGTCGCATCTGTACTTGTTGTAATGGCAACAATTGCCACCGGCTCGTTTATGGTCACCTGATCAACTGTGTTGCAGCCATTGGCATCATTAATGGCTACCGAATAGGTTCCGGCACAGAGTCCCGTAGCAATGGAAGCAATTTGAGCAGGGGATGAATTCCAATAGTAATAATAGGGGGCTGTTCCACCGGTAATTGTAACAGATGCGTTACCGTCGCATAGGCCCGCACAATTCGCATCAGTTGAAGTTGCCACCGCAACTATAGAAGGGCCACTGCTTATTGAAACCGTGGTTGTTGCCACGCAACCATTTGCGTCTGTTATTGTTGCAACATGACTACCCGGACAAAGCCCCGTTGCCGTGCTTGAGTTTTGTGTAGGTGTGGTATCCCAGCTATAGGTGTAGGGAGTTGCTCCGTTAATAGCAATTGCTGTTGCAGACCCATCACACGCTCCCACACAGCTTGTACCGTTACCCGTTGAGGTTGCGGTCATCATGCTTCCACCCGACGCCACAATTACAGCTCCTGTGCCAGTACATCCATTTCCATCTGTAACCGTAACAGAATGTGAGCCCGCGCATAAGTTGGTGGCGGTAGCTCCACTTTGTGGAGGAGAGGTGCCCCAGTTATATGTGTAAGGTGTTGCCCCATTTGCTCCGCTTGCCGTAGCGGTTCCATCACATGAACCACAGGCTGCATCTGTAGATGTCCCTGTAACCGTAGGTGCATTCACAATTATCATGGAAGTTGTTGTTTTTGTATTGCCGCCATCTCCGTTAATGGCTGTTAATGATACCGTATAAGTACCAGCCGAATTATAGACAACAGTTGGGTTTTGATTGGCCGAACTATTGGGTGTGCCTCCAGTGAAGGTCCATGCCCACTGTGTGGGCGTATTGGTACTCAGATCAGTAAAAGTAACCGTTCCTCCTTCACAAATACTCGTGGAGCTGGCAGAAAAGTTGGCCACGGGTGGGGTGCCACCCGCAGTTGCATGTATATTAATATCATCTATATACAGGTTGTTGCCATAATCGCCTGTACCCTTAAATGCAATCATAACGCTTGATAGTCCATCAAAGGCCGCTAAGCTAATATTTGCTGAATCCCATTCTGCAATAGCTGGATAATAATGTCCTCCGCTGTACGGAGCCGCGGTAGACAGGGCTGATCCTGCCTTGTCAAATACGTTGGTCCAGGTTGCTCCACAATCATCCGAAACATTGACTTCCAATCTATCATTTTCATTAATGTACTGAGCGTAAGCATAGGAGAACCTAAGACCGTTTCCCCAGTTGGTGCTCAGGTCGATGTTCTCAAAAACTATGGTCGCCTCGCTTCCAGCCGCCCACGTATAAAATCGCATTCTCCATGACAGGTCACTATTTCCATATCCACCTAAGGGCCAGGTTACTGACGGGCCGCCTACAGCATTACTAACTACATAAGTGTTTTCCGCATTGTCGTTAATAACAATTGCATTATCAATGGCTTTCGTACCCGAGCTATAACTTTCAAAGCCCTCCGAATGAGAGGTTGCAAATGCAACTGCAGATATCGTGTTAATAGTCCCAGAGCTGGCCGCATTGTTACCAGACACGTTGTCAATAAGCTTAATAGCAGCGCCCAAATTCACGCTGTAGTCAATCGTATGTGACCCGCTTGTTAGCACAATAGCTGGAAATGTTATTGTAGCCGATCCTGAAGGGGCCAGGCTACTGGTTCCAGCGAGAACAACAGGAGCACCACCATCCAAGACATAGTTCACCTCAAAGGTATCAACTGTCATTGAGCTGTTATTCGTCACGGTAATCTCAGGAGTAACATTGGCATCACAGTAATTGGCAGGCATGGTCATATTGGTAGATGCGCTGAGATCCACCAGGCTGACTCCTGGAGGCATAATTAAATTCATAGACGCTTTGTTGCCCGAGATAATTTCTTGCTGGCCTTCTGCAATATAAACAACGACCTCCAGATCGAAGAGATTATAATCAACTCCATTTAAGTCCGCTGGAATTGTGTAGGTATACTGATTCGTAAAAGTTGTTCCAGATGTAGTAGCCGTTGTCACCGTACCCCATTGGCCAGACAGAAGATGTCTTAGCATGTGCTGGTGATTGTAATTACCATTGGGTAGAATGTTTCCCGGGTTGAATGATGTAGCTCCCGTTTGAGGACCTTCTACGTTATTCTGCAATAGAGCGACATTAATGTTATTAACCCCTGTACCGTTCGCAGTATAATAGGCTTCAACATCTACTGTTAATACCCTTGTAGTATAGTCAAGGGTTGCTTCTGCAGCAATATTTACATACGATGATTCGCCCAGAGAGATTCCCGCTGAATTCGTCCAATAGCTTCTACTCATTGCGGTGCAAGTGCTACAGTCGCCCATGCCAGTACCAGAAGGATTGGCGCTTGGTCCAGTGTTGGGAAATGGGTGTCTGTTTATTGTTCCGGCAGGATAGCCCGTTAATTGAGACTGGGAACTAATTGCAGTTCCAAAAGAAGTGCGAAAATCCGGGTCCCCACTAGTTCCTGGGTCTGCATACCCTCCAACATGGATGTTGACCAATACTACATCGTTGGGATTGTCATCGGCTAGCTGTTGAGCCCTTTTGTGTCCATCCGGACAAAACGTGCAATAAATACCGGTAAATTCTTCCAGCACTACATTTTTGTTTTCGGGAGTTTGGCTTACAAAAGTTTGTGCGTTTGTAAAAGCACAGACACCTGTAATTAATGCAATTGAGAGTAATGATCTTTTCATGAGTGAGTTTTTTTGATTACTAAATCTTGTAAAAATTAATTAGTTTTCAGGATTAAAAAGATTGTGAGCCACCCCAGTAATAACAGAGCGCTTGCCAAAAGGCAGGCGTAAAGGTACAAAACTTTCTATATATAATATATATGCGTGACTCTCTTAGACAAAGGTAGATAGAGCTATTACCATAGTAAATGGACAATTCCCGCTAAAGCAGGTACTTTTCTGGATGTTCTCTCTGAACTCGCTGGGTGAAACGCCGATTTTATTCTTAAAAAAACGACTGAAATAGGAGGGATCTTCGCAATGTTGTTGTATAGATAGGGGGCGGAGCTCGTTGTGGTCAATGTATCTATTTGGCTACCACGAACTTTTTGGTGGCTCGGTCCTTTCCGGAATAAATATTCAGATAATATACTCCTGTTCTCAGCGCGGTGGCATCAATTGCTATCTGATAACTTCCCTTCGACAGCTCCCGGTCAACTACCGTTCTTATTTGTTGCCCCATGATGTTGTACAGCACCACTCTGGTATCTGCTCTTTCTTTCACGTTTAATCTCAAAAATCCAATTGCATTCATTGGGTTGGGGAAGATCTCGCTAATACCGATCTGCGTGTCTGGGCTTTCGTCCATGCCCACAGCTATAGGCCCCGAGACGTTCAGGATTTCGTTGGTCTTCAGCTCTGTGGCATCATAATAGGAAACAAAGCCGATAAGCGTAATGTTTGCCTCGTTGTATGCTTCAGGAAGCGTGTAAGAATAGTTTTGTGAGTAGCTGGAGCTGGGCAGCACCAATGATGGAATTACAGAGCTTGTTCCCAGTGCGCCCGAAGGAACGGCCCGGAGCACATATCTGTGGTCATATGCCAAAATTGGATTAGAAAAACCATACAGCGGGTGTGCAGCTCCCCCTGCGCCCTCGCTCTGGCTGCTGTAGTAGTTCACCTGGTCATATCCAGCTCCCGTATCGGCCGCTATGTGGTCTTCAACGACATACAAGTTAAACCTCATGTCGCCCGTGGCGTAGTCAACAAAGTTGGCCGTCACCGTTGCATCAATAACACGCGTACTATAATTATATGATTTGGTAACAATAACATTTAATACCGCACCCACATTGACCCTGCTGGCGCAATTATTCATCCAGGCATTGTCAGCTCTGCTAATGGGTAGCTTTTCTTCACCTTCATACAGGACCCTGTCTATCATTGCCCTTGGATAAATTGTAACGCCATATTCCGATGCAAGATCGAGCCCCTCCTGAATTTTCATGCTGTCTGCTTCCGACCCGGCGTGGATAATTACGGGTACTACATTCGCATTTGTCGAGACTATGTCATCCAGCTCCAAATATCCATCCGGGCAATATCCGCACCATGCACCAGTAAACTCTTCCATTAATACATTTCGCGTG
>DTRI01000097.1:0-264 GCA_012966015.1 Flavobacteriales bacterium
GCAAGCAACAATACAGCAACGCATACGCTGACCAATGCTGCAGGTTGTGATTCGGTTGTAACACTTGATTTAATCATTACAAACAGCACTGCGGGTACCGATACACAAACTGCCTGTGATTCCTTTCTATGGATCGATGGCAACGCCTATACAGCAAGCAACAATACAGCAACGCATACGCTGACCAATGCTGCAAATTGTGATTCGGTTGTAACACTGGATTTAATCATTACAAACAGCACAGCGGGCACCGATATACAAAGC
>DTRI01000097.1:274-4313 GCA_012966015.1 Flavobacteriales bacterium
AGAGTGAGTAACAACTCAGCAACGCATACGCTGACTAATGCTGCAGGTTGTGATTCGGTTGTAACCCTTAATTTGACGATCAACACTGTTGATAGCTCGGTTACCCAAAATGGAATCATCCTAACTGCTGATGCAGCAGGGGCTGGATACCAATGGTTAGATTGCGACAACAGCTTTTCCATTATCTCAGGAGAAACCAATCAGAGTTTTACAACTACTGCCAATGGGAACTTTGCGGTTGAAATTACCCTAAATGGCTGTGTAGATACCTCTGCTTGTTATTCGGTTACCAGTGTTGGTATTATTGAAAATAGTTTTGGAAATGGTCTTCTGATCTATCCTAACCCTACGGGTGGAAATTTTTCGATTGACCTGGGTAGCAATTATCAAACTGTAACGATTACCATGACAGATGTGAATGGGAAGGTAATTCTGTCAAAGACATACAATGAAAGTCAATTGTTGAATTTAAAACTAGAAGAACCAGCTGGAGTTTATCTACTGATAATTGAATCGAAAGATAAGAAAGCTGTAATTAGATTAGTAAAAGAATAAACGATTTGCCAACAAAAGCTAAAATGCATTGAAACGCAGTTTAGCCAAACCGTTGTGCGTCATGCTACCGAAAATATTTGAATTAATAATGAGAAACGATAATTGAATAACATTTGAAAACTTAAATAAGATGAGAGAAAATTTAACTACACATCAACAAAAGATGGTTGAATTATTCGAGCAACACATGGATGCCGAATTAAATGGGGATCTGGACACCACCATGGCAACAATGTCTGATGATCCACATCTTAATCATGTGCCTGTAATGGCAGGAGGAGTTGGCAAGCAAGGAGTTCGCCAATTTTACAGAGATCATTTGGTAGGCAAATTCTTTCCTCCAGATGTGCAAATAACAAAAATTTCCAGTACCATTGGTAACCATCAAATTGTAGAAGAACTGGTGATTAGTTTCACCCACACAACACCCATTGACTTTCTAATACCTGATGTTCCTCCCACAGGAAAACCAGTTGAAATCGCAGTAGTTGTTATTGTTGGATTTAAGGATAATAAAATTTCGCACGAACATATATATTGGGATCAAGCAAGTGTATTATCTCAAATTGGCTTACTCGACCCAACAAATTTGCCAGTATGTGGAGCTGAAAGCGCGCATAAAGTTCTTGATCCTAAAATGCCGTCACGTATTATTAAAATACTTTAATTCATTGTTAAAAGCAGGAAACACGAACACACAACAAAACCTAAACTGCATTAACCAACCTACGCCAAGGCTTCGGTTGGAGCAAACGCAGTTTAGCTGAACCGTTGGCTCAAAGGTTGGTAACCATGATTTAATAAATGATTTCAAGAAAACTGCAGATAAAGCGCATGCAACAAGCAATTTGACTGACCTGAAGAGCATTAATCATGAAATTGACAGGTGGAGCATTACTCCTTGTAAATAAATATCAACCATTGGCTTTAGTTGCTGTTTTTCCGGTCTTACTGAATGCATTTTATTCCACCTATTCTTAGATCCTGCAGGTGTTGGAGGAGCTGCATTTGCAATGGCTATGAATATTTTCTTATTTTTTGCTGATAAAGAATCTTATAAAGCTTTATTAAAATCTCAATAAAACAATAATCAAAATCAAAATCAAATAATTATGGAAAAAGCTAAAGTAGCGGGCAAAACACCCCAAATGGAACAATTAGAAGAAGGAAAAACATATGCATGGTGTGCATGTGGAAAATCGGAAAATCAGCCATGGTGCAATGGAGCACATCAAGGAAGTGAATTTTCTCCCAAAGTTTTTCAAGCAGAAGAAGCAAAAACAGCTGCTATGTGTATGTGCAAACAAACAAAGAATCCACCATATTGCGATGGTTCACACGCTAGTTTATAATCAATAACGACACGCCAACAAAATGTATAAGTAATAGCGGTTTGAGAGAGTTCTCAAACCGTTTTTTTTATTTTATTTATATAACTTTAAAATAACAAGTATGAAAAGTAAATCCGCTACTACTCATACATAAAACGTTAGGCACAAACTGGAATAGTATCATGATTAGTAGAACATCAACATTTATACTCCTTATTACTTTGATTTTCACGGCAACGTCTTGTGGGAAGTATGAGGATGGGCCAAGTTTTTCCCTGAAAAGCAAGAAAGCGCGGATTACTAACAAGTGGAAACCGGTGAAGGTGTATTTCAACGGAGATGAACAACCAATCCTTGACGATGGAGACAGCTTTATTGAAATTAGCAAGAATTCAGACTACCGTTACTTTTATCAAAACAGGTATCTCACATGGGATTATTCAGGTGAATGGAAATTCTATGACTCAAAGAAGAAGATCATCGTGACGCTTGATGCCAGTATAGATACACTGACAATATTAAGACTTACTAAAGATGAATTTTGGGTGTCTAACTCCCTTACTGGAGGGGTGTGGGAAACTCACTACGAGGCCTATTGATGGAGAAGCCTTTGCCTAACAACGGCTATAATTCATTGTTGTAGTTTAGTAGTACAATAAACAAGAACAAATACAACTAACACCTGGTTAAAAAGGCGAATATCAGTTGCAAGTTTACTTACGCTAAAATGCGTTGCATTTCTGATTCGCGCCGTAAACCTGGCTAACAACGAAATTATAGCCGGAACCGTTACCAAACATGAAAAACAAAATATGAAGACCTTTTTGATAATAGTATCAATTTTATATTTAAGTACAAGCTCCTTCGGACAAAACCAAAACGTATCACAAGGACCTGTTTTTGATGGTGAACCCTATTTAACCGTTAACCCTTCAAATTCTCAACACATGGTGGTAGCTTGGATTGGCTATAAGTTTTTGCAAATATTAACGATTAACACCTCTGTTACCTTTGATGGAGGTACAACCTGGAGTACGCCAATAGATATTGCACATTCCATTTCGGGGTATCAATCTGCAGACCCTTGTTTAGAGTTTGATGATAGTGGAAATGTTTTCGTTGCTTACGTAGATTATAATCCAGTCATAGATTCGGGATCCGTTTATTGTAGAAAATCGACAGACGGTGGATTAACTTGGGGGGCAGATGTACCTGTTATTGGCATGCACTCAGATCCAAACAAACGAGCTTTAGACCGCCCATGGATGAACATAGATCGTTCTGGTGGTGCATTTGATGGAAATATCTATATCACGACCATGAACGCTTCCACAATGACCCCAGTTACACCACCCTACCATCCGTATGTCACACGATCAATAAATGGAGGCACCAGTTTTGAACCCTGGAGCTACTTAGATACTGCAACATTTCTTTCGGGCTCATTGATAAGCAGTCCTATGCCTACCCCCACAATTAGTTCCAACGGAACTTTTTATGCCATTTATCCGAGTTATGTCCCTACTCAAAGCTCTTCTGCGCAGCTTCTTTTGGCAACTTCAACTGATGGTGGTGCAAGCTATAATCATAACGTTGCCTACCAAGTTAGCAATGGCGTAACCGATTCTTTATCAAAAAAAGCAGGATTGCTTAGAGCCGATCCCTCAGATACCAACCACTTGGTGATGCTATCTGTGTTGGCGACTTATGGAGACGCAGATGTGTTTATAAACGAAAGTTATGATAAAGGAGCAACGTGGAGTGCAGCAACTAGAGTAAATGACGATCCTATTGGCAATAATAGAATGCAAGACTTGGTTTGGGCAGATTTTGATTTAGATGGTGATTTAGTGGTTTCATGGAGAGACAGGCGAAACGGATCAGATTCAAGCTATGAAACTTCATCTGAAATATGGGGCGCCATTCGATTAAAAGATTCGGCTAATTTCTCTCCTAATTTTAGGATATCAGATACCCTGGTAGCTTACGATACCGTTTTGGCAGCCAATGGCAATGATTTTATGTGTATCAAATTTGTAAATGACACCTTGAATGCTGTGTGGGGAGATGTAAGAAGTGGCACCCTCGATATCTGGTACAATCGAATTGGATTGGACGGAACCATATTGTCGGCTAATAAACTAAACTCAGCT
>DTRI01000098.1 GCA_012966015.1 Flavobacteriales bacterium
CAAAATTCTAGTACCGGTGTTGGTGTGGAAGGCATGGGAACCACTGGTATAGCAGGCAAGTTTACCCTTTCCGGGGCTGGAACATCGATTATTTCTGCTTTTGATGGGGCAACTGAGGTATTTACAGTAGATGATGGCGGAAATGTAGGTATTGGAACTACAAGCCCGGATGGCAAATTAGATATTGAGGATGGCGGCCTCTATCTTTCTGAAATTGCAGCTCCTGCTACTCCCAACGCCACCAAAGGGGTTGTCTATGAAAAAACTGACAACCTTCTCTATTTTAAGAATGACGCAGGTACAGAGTACGACCTGACTGCTGGTGGTGGTGATGCAGATTGGACTATTGGAATAGGGGAAATTTACAATACTACGGATAACGTGGGCATAGGGACTACCAGTCCATTGGACCCTTTGCATATTCTATCTGATGCAACTGGAGACGCGATCCACCTGGAAGAAAACAGCGGTGGTGAAGATTGGCAATTAGGTATTGATATATCAGGTGATCTTAATTTTGAAGATTCGGGTACCCCCAGGGTAACTTTTGAGGATGGAGGAGAGGTAGGCTTTGGAACGACGACACCTTCCGCAAATTTTGAGGTATATGAAAATACAACTTCAACGTCCCCTATGGTCGAGATTCAGCAAGCCGGAAGTGGTGATGCAGCCATGCGCTTTATTACAACCGGGAACACCTTTTCAATAGGTGTGGATAATAGCGATTTGGATAAATTTAAAATCTCAGACAATACTACAGTAACATCAAACGCCAGAATAACAATAGAATCCAATGGTGAAATTGGTTTTGGAACGACGATACCTTCCACAAATTTTGAGGTGTATGAAAATTCAACTTCAACGTCCCCTATGGTCGAGATTCAGCAAGCCGGAAGTGGTGATGCAGCCATGCGCTTTATTACAACAGGGAACACCTTTTCAATAGGTGTGGATAATAGCGATGCGGATAAATTTAAAATTTCAGACAATACTACATTAACCAGCAATGCAAGACTGACCATTGATGCTGCCGGCAATGTCGGAATTGGCACAACAACCCCTGCATATAAATTGGAAGTATCGACAGATGATGCAGCTAAATTGACAACTACTACATGGACTATCTCTTCAGATAAGCGATTGAAAAAAAATATCAAACCATTCAGTGATGGGCTTGATGTGCTTATGAAAATAAACCCGGTAACGTACGAATATAATGGTATGGCTAATATTCCTGATGGGTCTAGTGGTATTGGGGTTATTGCACAGGAAATTAGGGAAGTGGCACCATATACTGTAGGAACGTTTAAAAGAAAAATGAATGAAGATGATGATGAGGCAACGGAGCTATATAATTTCAATTCCCATGCGCTATTTTTTGTTTTGATCAATTCAGTACAGGAGTTGAAAGCTGAAAATGATGCACTAAGAGCAAGACTAGTGGCATTGGAAAGATACATGTCACCTGCATCGGGTACCCCAAGCACCGATGAGAACTTATTGATTGAAAAATGAAATCTCATTATTCAACCGCCAGGGCTTTTTTATCTCTTGGCATTGTTTGTTGTTTCTCATACTTAACACAGGGGCAAGGCATCCGCAACAACGGCGCCAATTGGGTCATCGCTACGGGTGCTACAGTTTATGTTGACGGTGACGCTAATGGAGGGTTCCTAAATGAAAACGGAGGCCTTATGGATATTGATGGAGAGATGATCGTGGAAGGCAACTGGACCAACAATGCGGGTAACAGGGTATTTATCAATATCGACAGTGATGGATGGGTGAGACTCAAGGGGACTACTACACAAACGATAGACGGAAGTTCAAGTACTAGATTTGAGTATCTACAATTTAATAATTCGTCCTCAGGTACAGCTATTAGCCTTAGCATAAATACAAGTGTCGATGGTATTTGTCGCTTTACGGATGGCGTGGTTGTAACTGGCTCCAACTATTTGATCATCGAAAGTACAACCGGGTTAGATGTTGTCGGACATTCCGGAGCAAGTTTCGTAAATGGCAATCTCAGAAGGTTTATTGCCCCGAACACCGAGACTTACCCCTTGCCTGTGGGTGATGGATTAACGGCCAGCGACTACTATTTGGCCGAGCTCTTAAATGGCAATTTAGATGATGTCGCCGGTGATTTTGATTATATCAACGTAAAATTTGCCCCGTTGACAAATCATAATGATGTGGACCTAATAGAGGTTGAAGAAACCACCCCCTACGTCTCAGTCAGTACCGAAGGCGTGTGGTTCCTCGATCCCGATACAGACCCTGACCTGGGAAGCTACGACCTGAAAGGGTATACTGCCAATTTTTCTGGGCTGACAGACAACGAGTTCGCTATTCTCAGCAGGCCTACCGGATCCATCACTGCAGCAGACTGGGTCTGTACTCCCTGTGGATTTGGAGTGCCTGGAATCAATAGTAACGGAGGTGCAGGAAGGATGCTTGCAGATGGCTATGCACTTCGATTGGGGATGACGGACTTCTCACAAAAGGGAATTGGAAAATCTTCTGCTCCCTTGCCTGTTGAGCTGCTCGCCTTCTACGCTGAATGTGAAGAGGAGCAGGTGACGCTCAGCTGGACGACAGCATCAGAAAACAACAACGGATTTTTCACCATTGAGAAGAGCATTTACGGTGCAGAATTTACGGTAGTAGAAATTGTTAGTGGGGCCGGCACAACCAACAACGTATCATATTATCATGCCTATGACGAAGACGTAACGGAATTGACAACTTATTATCGATTGAAGCAAACTGATTTTGACGGCAAATTCACGTATTCTGATCTGATTACTGCAAATTGCTCCAAAGAGGAAGAGGCTGGTTTTTCCATTATACCCAATCCCGCTACAGATTACCTAAATATTGTATTAAACGGAATGTATAAAGGTGATGCGATATTTGCCATATATGAAGGATCGGGCAAGATGGTATATAGAAAATCTTTTTATGGTGAATTGAAAAGATTCCTTGCGGACATCAAAATACTTGCACCCGGTATATACCATGCAAGGCTCATTGCCGGAGATCGCACATTTACCGAGAAGTTTGTTAAATTTTGAGTGAGGAAGCATTGTCTTCGGGTAGTCCTTCCCGGCGGCAGACTCTAAAAGCTCCAATTCTTGTTTAATTACTGATAGCATTGAGATACTTGCATCTACTGAACCTTGCTTCATTCCTTATTTCTACATCCCCAATATATTCTCACCAAATGGAGACGGAGAGAATGATAAACTCTAGGTACTGGGTAAAGGAATAGAGGAGATTATTGTCATTAGCTACGACCGGCGGGTGAAAGAATATTTGAAACAAATGACCTGAGCAATGGGTGGGATGGTAGCTTTAGGAATAAACCAATGAATGAAGCGGTGTTTGTTTATTACGTCAAAGTTTCATTACTTAATAGCGTAACGGTAGAAGAGAAAGGTAATCTCACTTTGATAAGATAAGACTGTGAATAAACAAAAGGCAAAGAGAGAAAGATCAATGGCGGGACAGCACAAAACTTCATTCTTGTTACTGTTGTTCATTTGCAGCAACTTAACGTTAGCTGCACAGAACTACGGTGAGCTATGGACGGTGGAACTTTCTGCCACCGTGCAGAGTTCTCCTGCTGCAATAACGCTTAACTGGGAAGCCAACCAAAACGGGGCTCCGGATGCATATATCATCTGGCGCAAGATCAAAGGGACCCAAGGTTGGGGCAGCTCAATTGACACTCTACCAAGCAGTACACTAACCTATACAGACAGCACGGTATCTGTAGGAGTTTCCTATGAATATCAGGTACAGTTCCGTTTGGGAACCACTATTTCTGCCTGGGGCTATATCAATTCAGGTATTGAACTAGAGCTTACACCCAATAAGGGCGACCTCTTGCTTTTGGTCGATAGTAATTTCATTGCAACCCTTTCAACAGAGATAAGCCAACTTGAAATTGATCTGTATAATGATGGCTGGAACGTCACCACAATTGGTGTAAATCCAAACGATTCGGCGCAAAGTGTCAAGGCAATTATCGTTAACCAGTATAACTCATTGCCAGATCTTAGGGCGGTCTATTTGCTTGGGCACATCCCAGTCCCGTACTCTGGCAACCTAAACCCAGATGGACACCCCGACCATGAAGGTGCCTGGCCAGCAGATGTATACTATGCTGATATGGATGGCATGTGGACCGATAACACTGTGAACAACACGGTGGCGGCAGAGACAAGAAATCAGAATATCCCCGGGGATGGCAAGTTTGACCAAAGCAAAGTCCCCTCCGCACTGGAGCTTC
>DTRI01000099.1:0-29421 GCA_012966015.1 Flavobacteriales bacterium
CCATGCCACCCGATGTATTCCCATCATTGAGGCACTCCTCGAAGAGAATGCCTTTGTGATAATAGCCGCAGAGGGTGGCCCGCTTGAGTTGCTAAAAAAGGAGTTCCCAACGCTTACATGTGTCAATTTCCCCGGATACAATTTCACTTATCCATCCAAGGGAAGCATGGAACTTCAGATGATACTTTCGACTCCTAAAATCTTACGAGGGATAAAGTCGGAGCACAATACTCTAGACAGATTCATCGATCATTACAGGATCGACGGCGTTATTTCAGATAACAGGTATGGATTATGGAGCAAAAAGGTAAAGTCGGTATTTGTGACCCATCAGATAACCATCAAGGCAAATGGGTTGTTTAAATTATTGGAACCCATCCTGTTCCGAATTAATAAATCCTATATCGGGAAATACGATGAGTGTTGGGTACCCGATCACGAGGGGGAAAAGAACCTGTCAGAGGATTTGGCACATAAAAAAGTGCTTCCCAACCTACACTACATTGGATCGCTTTCCAGATTCAAAAAAAAGCACAGCACCCATGAATCTTCCAGGCGTTACGACCTGATGGTTATCCTCTCTGGACCGGAGCCCCAGCGAAGTATCTTTGAAAAGATAGTGTTGGACCAGCTGAGCTCATCTTCACTCAAGGCACTGGTAGTTCAGGGTCTTCCTGAGGGGAAAATACAATCTCAGCCGGGTGTTATGATGTTTCCACACCTGGAAACCGATAAGATGTTGGAGGCGATGAAGTCGGCCGATATGATTTTGTGCAGGCCTGGATATTCTTCCATCATGGACCTGGAGGCTACGGGAAACAAGGCCATCCTGGTACCCACGCCCGGACAAACTGAGCAAGAGTACCTGGCCAAGACCATGATGGAAAAGGGTGCCTTCTACAGCGAAACGCAATCCAATTTTGATCTCGCGAGATCAATGGAAATGGCAAAGGGGTATGCTGGATTGGATAAGAATGATTACAGCGATAAGTTGAAAAAGAAAGTTGAATTGTTTTTGAGCTGCCTTTAAAGGGCTATTGATCACGCTGCCTCAGCACCTCATACAGGGCAATACCTGTAGCCACAGAAACATTCAATGAACCTATCTCCCCTTTTATGGGAATGCTGGCAATTTCATCGGCGATCCTCAGGCAAGCATCAGAAATACCGTCCTTTTCAGATCCCATTACAAGCGCAACGGGGTCATTGTATTTTAAATAGTGAATCTCCTTGTTCCCTTTTTCTGTACAGGCCACGATTTTCAATCCGCTACTCTTTAGAAACTCGATGGCTTTTACCAGGCTCTGCACCCTACAAATTGGAATCTTGTGCAATGCCCCTGCTGATGTTTTAATAGCATCTGAATTAATCTGTGCCCCTCCTTTTTCAGGAATTACGATTGCGTGCACACCTGCGCATTCCGCAGTTCTGGTAATGGCGCCAAAATTTCTGACATCGGTTATTCCATCCAATATCAAGATAAAAGGAGTTTCTCCTTTTTCATATACAAATGGAAGAACGTCTTCTACCGTGGAGTAAGTTATGGGCGACATCAGGCATACAACACCCTGATGATTTTTGCGCGTAACACGGTTTAGCTTCTCAATCGGAACCAGCTGATACGAAATCCTCCTTTGCTTTAAGAGCTGCAGCAGGCTCTGGGCATTTTCTCCTTGCAGGCCTTTTTGTACAAAGATTCTTTCAATTTCCTTTCCAGAGTTCAACGCCTCAATCACAGGTCTAATACCGAATATTAATTGATCCATATTTCTTATTGAGTTGGAAGTAAGTGCATCGTTAATACACTATTCCCTGTCTCCAGGCATCCACGGCCAGGTACCAGCTGTTTTTATATATCGGAGATCGATCGAGTTTGAAGTCTTTATCCGTTAACGGGTTTAAGACATTCACAAAGGCAAAATTGAGTGAGACCAGATTGCCCTCTTCGCCATATATCCAATTTTCAGAAAAGGAGTTTTTGTAAACCACATCGGGTGCTCCGTAAACAATATATATCATTCCCCGATCTGACTTCCAGCCCTCTAAATATGAAGTGAAATATTGATTGGCATCCTGAACCCTCGCGTAAAACTTCTTGATTACCTTTTTCCCTCTGTCCGGGTTTCCGGTGATGTTCAGCCAAAAATTATCAACTGCCGTCTTTTTATCATTGGTCGTCATCATTTCAGTAAACTCTTGCTTGGTGGTAATGTACCGCAAAGGGCCTATCATCTGATCCGCTGAAGTTAATTTGGGAAAATCATTGTAGTAATGGAAAAAAGTCAGCCCTTCTCTTGTAATCGTATCAATTTGAAAGTGGTAGATGCCTTTTTTATCCATTGTTGATTCGACAATGCCTTCTTCATTCAATATAACTTGATAAAGTGTGTCTGGCCAATACTTGACTTTTTTAGGTTCCTGTACCGAAAATGGTGGTAGCGAAACAGGGAAATTGATATCGTAATACTTCACGTACATTTTTGAAATATCTTTCATTGCAGGCTTGATCGCCAACACATCCCTTCCGTGTACCACCGGATTAAAATTTGTTTGCTTTTTAATTTTTGAATCTACCTTGAAAAATTGCTTGGTGTACTTTGAACCTTTATCAATGTTTACGAACATCTTCGCTGACTGCTTGCGTTTTATATCGAACGCGCTCACTTCCAATAAATAGCTATTTGGCGATTGGGCCTTAAAATCTATGCTGTTGATTATTTGCTTTCTTCCATCTGATTTGTCATAAACAAATGTTGCCGATGTGCTGTCGATTACTTCCTTAGATTCAAAAGATGAGAATAACTTATAAGAGATCATGTAGGCTGCGGTAAATTTCTGGTTGTCTCCGTCCTTACTGTAGAGAAATTCATCGGTATTGATAGAGCAATACAACCGTGAAACGGAATCAGAAACATGATAAACCCGGTATTCGGGGTGCATGATGCTCGAGCCTTTGTAATAGAGGTATGACAAGTTTTGATTGCTCAGCTTAGATGTGGTTGTACATCCAGCCATGGTAAATAAGATCAAGCCTGTGGCAACGATCCTCATTCTTCTATCTCTTTGTGAGGTTTGTCAAGCTCCATCGTTTCATAGCTATCTTCACCATTTCCATCCGTAATCTTGATTACATCCTTATCGATCTTCTTAAATTCCCTGGAAGCACTGTTGTACATATTTACCGTCGTTCCCAGATGATTTCCCAGTTTGGTCATGGACGTCTGATAAGAGTTCAGGTGATCTCCCAATTTCTCTACTCTTTTTATCACATCCTTCACCGACTCCTCAATCTTCAAGGCCTTTAAACCCTGCAGAACCGTTTCCAGATAGGCATAGAATGAGGTAGGTGACACAATAATGACATGTTTCCTAAAGGCGTATTCGACCAGGTCCTTAGTATTCAAGTTCACTGTTCCAACATTGTATATCAGCAGGTTGTAATAAATTCCCTCTGCAGGGATAAACATGAATGCAAACTCCGTCGTTCCCTCGTTGGGCCTGATGTATTTTGCAGTTTCATCGATGCGATTCTTAATGTCGCCTTTGAATTCTTTCTCAAGCTGCTCACGCCGCTCTTTATCTGAGGTCTGCACCATCTGGTTGTATTTCTCCAACGAGAACTTGGCATCTATAGGTATGATGCTCTCCTTAAAGAATATGGCTGCATCCACTATCTCGCCTGATTCAAATCGATATTGCATTTTGTATTGGTTTGGTTGCAACACGTTGCCCAGCAGCGCCTCCAAGAAGTACTCTCCCAGCACACCTCTTTGCTTGGGATTTTGCAATATTTTTTCCAGGCTCTTCATCTGCTCGGCAAATCCCAACACCTGCTTATTGGTTCCTTCGATACTCGTAAGTTTTTCCGTCACCTCTTTAATGATTCTGGCACTTTGATTGAACTGCTTTTGAAGGTTGTCTGATGTGTTTTTCTGATGACTGGAGATTTGCTCCGTAATTTTATCGAGCCGAGTCTGCATTTCCTGCCTGTTCTTTCCGCCCGATTCCTGCACTTCCTTTCTCATATTCTCCATCAGCTCAAGCATAATTTTTTGAGATTGGTCGATGCTGCCAGGCTCCTCCCTGGGCTGCATATACAAATACATCAGGACTATCAAAGCCAGGAAGATTAGGATACAAAAGATGAGAATAGCGACTTGCATGTGTTTATTTACTAACTACAACGTAAAATTAGTTAAATCCTGTTTGGCATAAGCCTAAATGCTTTAGTATGTGAGATTGCCTGATGCCTTCGGCCTTCGCAATTTCGAGTCCCCGTGCACGCTGAGGCTCCCCAGCCGCGTGCGCTAAAGCCATAGGGGTGGCGCCAGCAATGGCGGATGACGACGCAATTGCTCCCGTTAAAAGCGATTAATGATTCCAAAATGAATCTTTGAAGAGCTGAATTCAACCCCGCTGTGCCTCTGCTGTCCGAGGGCGTAGCTAATAGAAAATATTCCAGCTTTCGTTTCAAAACTTATCCCCGCACCATAACCATATGGTACATCAACCCACACTTCGTTTTTAACACGGCGAACTTCATTTTCATAATATGCACCGTTGAAAAACACGTACAGGTAAGAATTTTGCTCAAGTAAATAGCGGTATTCCAGCGTGTAGATTACAAAGCTGGATGCGACCATGGACTCCTCGTCAAAACCTCGCAGTGAACCCATGCCGCCAATTCGGAAGAGCTCGTTTTCGAACATGGATTTGCTACTCAACGTCGCTGCATCTGCACCAATATTGATGACCATTCTCTGGGCAACAGGAATGAATATATCCAGATCCAAGGTGATATTATATTCTGTTGATTTCACCTCTATAGTATCGGGATTCAGGTCTGGGTCATTTTTAATCTTTTTATTTCCCACTCCGCCACTTACAAACAGTGAATATCCCCTGCGAGGGTTGAAAACAAAGTCGAGCTTTTGCATGTTATAACCCAAACCATATAAAGTGGTGCTGGTACTTGCATAGGGAAGCTGCTGTGTATAACCATTCAACAACCGGGTATCCTTATTTTTTACAAACGCCCGCAAGTAGTTTCCCCCTTTCAAAATATACTGTATGCCCACATCCGTAATCAGGTCAATATAAATTGTGTCTCGTTTGTAAAGCGTAAAATCAATATCTGCGCCGAAAGGTGAGGAGAAGATAAAGGGATAGGTGATCAGAGCATTTAGATTTTGTGTGCGTGGTTGCAGGCTTTTCCAATCTATGGCAATCAGCTCTCCTCTACCGAAGGAATTCACCAGCTTTAGGCGTGCTTCTCCGGTAACCAATAACTTTCCCGTTGTTTCGCTATTGGGCAGGAAGCCCGCCACCCCATCGAATCTGCTGGCCTTTTTGCTCTCCAGATATAGGTATATCTTAACTGATTTATCGGTAAAGGCTATCTCGAAGGGTTTGGTTTCCCGCACAAAACGCAGCTCCTTCAGCCGGTCACTGATCTTGCTAATGGTCTCTTCGCTGTACAGATCTCCAGGTTTGATACTTAGATAATTATATATATAAACAGGGGCAATTTTGGCTTCACCTTTTATCAATATGCTATCGACCTTGTATTGCGTGTTTTTGGTAACACTAAGCTGCCCCTTTATATATTCTGTGCCCTTTTCCGACAAAAACTCGAGGCTGTCCAGTTTTACAGAAACAAATGGATACCCATGATTTTCATAATATTCGATAAGTTTTTCCTGCAGCATTCTGACTTCACCATAGTTAAATCTCTTCTTGTTATACAGCTTGTCGCGAAATCCAATTTTACTCAGCACGCCTTCGTTGGCATTGCCTCTTGACAAATTGGCCCATTTATAAATTGCACCTACAGAAAAGTACGCAGTGGTAGAATTTGAATCTCTAACAGTGCTGTCAAAGGAGGCTGCCAGATAGCCATTTCCATAGTACTTCAACAGATAGGCTTGTAGCTCCCTGTTTACCAGCATTGCATTGGGCAATTCCTTTTTATAACTGATCTCCTTAGATATGGGGTTTGGCTCTGATGGATCGAGCGGTTCAATGATAAGCTTATGCACATTTTGCGCACTCAATCCTGTGCTTATCACAAAAAACAAGGCCGTTATATGAAATCTCAATCTCAACGCGTTTTATTTGAGAAAATTAAGCACCGAAAATTTTCCCATTTGCCTTGCCACTCAGAAGACGCAATGATATTTCCCTCTCCATCCAGAAAGTCTCCATTGGCATTCCGCCTTATTATTTTACATTTCCCTTCTGTAATTGCCCTAATCACCAGCTGTATAAGATCTTCTTCCGACATGCTTTGATTACTCTTTCCAATATCCAGTCCAATCTTATTGTTCCAGTAATCCATTTCACCCGCAATTTTATCCGGTGGGGAGCCGTCTTCATAGCGCCCTTTCCTCCAGTCTTTCTTGTTTGCCTTCTCATGTGCATTTCCTAATCGCCAAGCTTTCTTCCATTTGATTTCCGCAGATAAGGATGCCATCCAAAACACATGCCTGAAAGCATCCAGCTTCCCACCAGTGTTATATTCATCCAACAGAGGGTTTTTGGCATGCTCTTTAGTGACTTTTCTGGTATTCATTGTGATGCTGAGCGCATCCAGTGCAACTAAAGGATGCCATATCACCCATCTTCTCTCCGGGCCGCTTAGCCGCATCCACTTTCTAATGTTAGATTCCTGTGCATTGCTTATAAGAGGAATAATCACGAGGAAAAGTGCAATTGCCAGATGTGTGCCAATTCTGTTCATTTGATAATAGAGATATGCTTCTTATCTTTGTTAGGAGCCTAAGATAACGTGAAATCACGATATGCTCAACTCCGGTATATAAAGTTACCCTACTCTAATGACGATAAACGTATGTATACGGATACTTATTACCTTCTTACTCACCGGATTAGGGCAGCTTTCGTATTCGCAGGGGCTGAATACCTACACCTGTAAATACGCCAAGCAATCAGCTTTGCTGCACTCATCTGGAGAAAAGGGTGGTGCTCAGGCCTTCTCAACAGCATCCAGAAGCGATACGATCGACATTATCAATTATACCATCACATTGGATTTCACTGATCTTAGTCAGCTGTCGCTCAAGGGCGACTGCAAAATTAAGCTTACACCTCTTCTGGCCAATGTTTCCAATCTAAACCTCGATCTGTTAGCGCTGAATATTGATTCTATTTTGCTGAATGGAAGCACGCTCAACTATACTTATAACGATACCTTGTTGGCCATCGATCTCGGTGCTGCACTAACAACGGGTGACACCGTTATTGTAGATGTATTCTACAATGGAAATCCTTTACAAGACCCTTCTGGCTGGGGTGGATTCTATTTTCAAAGTGGCTACGGCTTCAACCTGGGTGTAGGGTTTCAATCTGATCCGCACAATTTTGGCCGTGTGTGGTTTCCGTGTTTTGACAATTTTGTGGAGCGATCTTCCTATGATTTTATTATAACAACAGCAGGGGGCAATGTAGCGGTATGTAATGGTAATCTGACAAATGAAACAGCACTATTGGGAGACACCATAAGGAGAAGCTGGAAGCTTCAGGAGGAAATTCCAACGTACCTCGCTTGTGTAGCCATCAAGGATTATGAAGTGGTTAATATGTCTCATTCCGGATTGGCGGGCACAATTCCTATCGATGTTTATGCCAGGGCAGCCGATTCAGGAAAAGTTAGAAGCTCTTTTGCTAACCTTGGAGGTGCCATCACTGCCTTTGAAAACGGATATGGCGAATACAGCTGGAGCAAAATAGGATATACGCTGGTTCCATTCAATTCAGGTGCTATGGAACACGCCACCAATATAGCCTATCCACGATATGCAGTTGATGGGTCTGTAGGCTTTGAAGAGCTGATGGCTCATGAGCTAGCTCATCAGTGGTGGGGTAACCTGAGAACCTGTTACAGAGCAGAAGAAATGTGGTTAAACGAAGGAATGGCATCCTATTCTGAGTTTTTGTTTAACGAAGAGGTTTATGGATATGATGAATACATTCAGCACGTAAGGGATAACCACGAATATGTGGTACATCTCGCCCATGTAACGGAAACAAAATATCGGGCACTCACAGCAATTCCCCACCAGTTTACTTATGGCGACCACTCCTACCTCAAGGGAGCTGATGTTGCACATACGCTAAGGGGATACCTGGGTGATTCGCTATTCTTCATGGGTATAACCAGCTTCCTGAACTCAGATAAATTCTCACATATGAGCAGTGCCGGGTTCAGGGATCATCTAACCAACATTACCGGTGTTGACATGGCAGATTTCTTTCACCGCTGGGTTTTTAACGGTGGTTTCCCACACTTTTCTATCGACTCAACTTCTGTACAAGCAAACGGGCCTAGTTTTGATGTGTCGGTTTATGTGAAACAAAAGTTGACTGCCGCTCCTGGGTTGTTCAACAACGTGCCGATGGAAATAACTTTTTATGACAACGATTGGAGCTCACAAACCAAAGTGATGAATTGTTCAGATGCGCTGAGTACAGCTTCCTTTTCCCTTCCATTTAACCCAGCTTTTACTGCCATCAATGTGGGAGCAAAAATTAGCGATGCTGTCTCTGGTGACATAAAATCAATAACTGGGCCGGGCACCTATAATTTTGTGAACACAGATGCTGCACACATCACACTGCAAGTCGCTTCAATAACTGACTCTGCCCTGGTAAGGGTTGAGCACAATTGGACAGCTCCAGATCCGATTCAATCCGCGTCCATTTACAAAATCTGCCCTAACAGATATTGGAAAATTGATGGTTTGCTGCCTTCGAGCTACTCAATAGATTTTGAGATGTTTTATGATGGAAGGACCGGTGATCCATTTCAGTACGATCATGGCCTGTTTGAGGACTCGCTGGCTGTTGAAGACAGCATAGTTCTCATGTACCGTAAAAAAGCTGGAGACGAATGGACACTCTACCCATATTTCAGTGTAAACCCTATTGCTCCGAATGACAAATTTGGCCTAATGCAAGTTGACTCGCTTCAACTGGGCGAATACGTATTTGCCATCAAAAGCAGTTCCTTTAAGGCCTCGGCTTCCATCACCTACAGTTCAAATGTCAGCTGCGCTGGAAGTTGCGATGGAAGTGCTATTGCGACGGGAATGGGAGGAGCCGCCCCTTACACTTACTTGTGGGATGATCTGAATAATCAAACTACCCTAACCGCCAATGGGCTATGTGTAGGAACATATAATGTAACAGTAACAGATGCTTCGGCACAAATTGTAATACTGAGTGTTTCTATATCCGCGCCAGATCCATTGACAGGAAACGTAATTGTAACAAATGAAACATGCGGAGGCTGTAATGATGCCTCAATTACTTTTAGTCTGCAAGGAGGAAGCACTCCATATACCTATCAATGGAATGATCCTCAAAATCAAATAACCGCCACGGCTACGGGGTTGTCGCCTTCAACCCTTTACTCTGTTGCCGTTACAGATGCAAATGGCTGTGACCTCAATGGCCAGAACTTATCAGTAGGAATAGAGAAACACATCCGGAAAAGAACGGATATTTCCTTGTTTCCAAATCCTACAGATAATATGTTTACTATCAACCTTACAAATGGCTTGGCAAGAGGTCACACACATATAAGTGTGCGCAATATGGAAGGGAAGCTGGTTCACGTCGAGAAGCCCTCTTCTACTCAAAGAGAAATTCATATCTCCACGGTAAAATGGAAGCCAGGCATCTATCTCGTGGAGATTGCCGAGAAAGGCCAGCCTTTGTTTAACGGAAAGATTGTCGTTGCGCACTAATAAGTCCGAAGGAGATAATAGATGTTGATTCGGCGAACTCTCATCAATAATTCTTCTTGTATTCACATATAAAACGGGGAAACACCTTTTCAACAGGACTATTGGGCTCTTAGCGGTAACGATTTTAAGATTGAAGCTGTAGTTCTATCTCAAACAGGAATCAAACATTTAGAGAAAGGAATGATATTTTAAGAAAGAATTAAGAGCTGAAATCTCTTAATGAGTATATTTATTACTTCTTGGCTTTCAAAAGCACAAGTATTGCGCCAGTTTTATTTGAAATTTGCAATGCCTTGGAAAGTCAATTAAAATAAGAGCAATAGTTATGAGAGGAAGAGAATTATTCATATTAATCGCTGTATCTACCCTGGTAGGCATCACCGCAATAGCTACTATCTGGCCACCTTTTGTTTGGAGCCTGGTGCTTTTTGGTCCTATTATATTGCTCGGTGCAATGGACGTGTTACAGAAAAGGTCGGCTATTAGAAATAATTTCCCGGTAATTGGTCGTATTAGATACCTGCTGGAAGCTATACGGCCCGAAATAATGCAGTATTTTGTAGAGACTGACACGGAAGGAACGCCTGTTAATCGGATGTTTCGGTCTCTGATATACCAGCGGGCCAAGGCAGTAACAGATACTACTCCTTTCGGAACGAAGGTTGATGTTTACAGAGTTGGATACGAATGGATAGAGCATTCTATGTATGCATTAAGCCATGACAACCTGGACTTCAATCCGCAAGTTACAGTTGGTGGACCTGATTGCACACAACCCTATTCTGCGAGCTTGCTTAATATTTCTGCCATGAGCTTTGGGTCGCTGAGTAAGAATGCAATTCTGGCACTGAATAAAGGTGCTCAAATAGGTGGGTTTGCGCACAATACCGGCGAAGGGGGCGTTAGCCCTTATCATCTGGAACATGGCGGTGATTTAATATGGCAGATTGGAACCGGCTATTTTGGTTGTAGAACAGATGATGGACACTTTGATTCCGATAAGTTTGCGGAAAAGGCCACTTTGGATAGTGTAAAAATGATTGAAATAAAATTGTCGCAAGGAGCAAAACCTGGGCACGGCGGCATATTACCAGCGATTAAAAACACAAAGGAAATTGCGGCAATCAGAGGTTTGGAACCATTCACAGTTGTAAATTCACCGCCCACACACTCTGCGTTCTCATCTGCGACAAGCTTAATGGATTTTATCAAAATTCTCAGGGATAAATCTGATGGCAAACCAATCGGATTTAAATTATGTGTGGGTAAAAAAGAAGAATTCATAGATCTGTGCAAGGCAATGGTATCTACAGGGATAAAGCCTGATTTTATTACTGTTGATGGCGGTGAAGGCGGTACAGGTGCGGCTCCCATTGAGTTTTCAAGTTCGTTGGGCACACCGTTAAAAGAAGGGCTGGCCTTTGTGCACAACACCCTTGAAGGATATGATGTGAGAAAGGATATTAAAATAATTGCATCAGGGAAGATTATTAGCGGTTTTCATCTGGCACGTGCAATAGCGCTTGGTGCGGACATGGTCAATTGCGCCCGGGCTATGATGATGGCGGTTGGGTGTATTCAGGCATTACAATGCAATGTCAACACCTGTCCCACCGGAGTGGCTACGCAAGATAAGTCCTTAATGAAAGGCTTGGATGTAGATTCGAAAGGCGATCGGGTTGCCAACTTTCAGCGTACAACTATTCATAGCTTCATAGACCTCATAGCTGCTGCCGGGCTCAAGTCGCCCAATGAATTAAAGCGAATGCATGTCAACAGAAGAACCAGCATGCAATCTGTAGAGAGCTACGAAAAGATATACCCTTATATTCCTACAAGTAGTTTGTTGGAGCAGCCAACAGTGAGCAACAGCTAAATCAAATAAATTAATCATGTATAGAGCAACTTTATATAATCCCCTGCAGCGGTTGCCCGGCAGCGCCCAACCCATCCACTTTTTTCTCCACAGAGGGTTCGAGCTCCAATAATGGTGCATGATGGGGTTTTGTTCGCGCATCTATTATCATGCTCCCTCTACAGCCCCAGTGCTTATTCTCTGTAAAGCTATCTACACCATGAAGATCGCTGGCGGGATTGCTTCGTGTAAAAGTTACCCATAGGAAGTTATTGAGAGACTCTGCTAGGAAGTCGCTATTGTCACATAAAACGATCAAAGGAAATCCTTCAGATATTAAGTTTGAAGCTGACTCACCAAAACCTGTAAGTTGAAAATTTGTAGTTTTTTCGTCAATATAAGTAGGTGCATTGACGGCCAGTATTCCCGGAAGGACTGTCTTCGGATTGGTGAATTCACTTGGCAAGCTCATATTAGCCGGCAACTCTTTCGCAAGTTCTCTCCTTTTCTGGCCTGCCGAAGCCAACACAACTTTTGAACCTGAATTGAGGCCGGTACCAGAATAATCGAGAGTATCCATGGTATGATTGGTATGGAAATGCAGGTCTCTTGTCAGATCAATTCTTTCCAATACATGCCTCAGGTACTTTTCGATATTATTAACGCTCAGATCAGGATTGTCGCCGTTCTCGGTTATAAACAGGTATTTCGCCAACGACATTTGCCCGAAGCCCAACATATGATTGGCAATGGTGAGAATTTCTTGCGGCCTGCGATCTTCGCTGTACGGTGTATAGCGTTCACTGCCAATGGCCAGCATAAGCGGGTGAACACCCGCAGCATCCACAGCATTCACCTCTTTTAATCCCGGTACCTCACTGGGTATCACCGGACCTGTAATTTCGTGTATCAAGCTGCCAAATTGGGTGTCCTCCTGCGGTGGTCGTCCCACAACGGTAAATGGCCAAATGGCATCTTTTCGATGATACACCTTGTGCACTTTCATTACAGGGAAGTTGTGCTGGAGGCTGTAATAGCCCAGGTGATCGCCAAAAGGGCCTTCTGGCTTTGTTTCACCCGGATGCACCTCTCCGGTAAGCACAAAATCAGCTTCTGAAGATATAACGTAACCATCTCTCCTGGAATACCTGAATCTCCTGTTGTTCAATGCTCCTGCAAAAGTCAGCTCAGATAAACCTTCGGGAAGGGGCATAATAGAAGCCAGCGTATGGGCCGGTGGGCCGCCTACAAAAATGCTCACCTTTAGCGGTTTACCCAATGCGTCGGACTTTGCCTGGTGCACACCAATACCGCGATGAATCTGGTAATGCAAACCCAATTCTGCATTACTCACATATTCATTCCCTGACATTTGTATTCTGTAACAACCCAGGTTAGAATGCATTACTCCCGGTGAGTCTACATCTTCCGTATAAACTTGAGGCAACAGTATAAATGCACCCCCATCATTTGGCCATGATTGGATTTGCGGAAGTTGATCAATCACCGTTTCATTGGCAATGGCAGATGCTCCCGAGGATCGGGGGAGAGCCTTAACAGCTAACAAATATTTTGCTGGATGCTTTATCGCTAATAAGGGGTCCTTCTTTAAGTTTACAAGCAGCTTGACCTTATCCAGCGTGTCGCGAAACATGAATCTACACCGATCCATAGTTCCAAACAGATTTGACACAGCTGGAAACGGGCTACCCTTCACATTTTCAAATAGAACTGCCGGGCCTCCATGTTTAAATACCCTCAAATGAATAGCAGCCATCTCGAGATATGGATCTACCTCACGGGTAATTCGCACTAAATGCTGGTTACGTTCCAGATCTTGAATGCACTCGGCCAGACTACTGTATCCCATGGGGTCGGGGTTTAAAGCAAAAATAGCATTAAAGAAAGGCAGCTAAACAAAAAAATCCCCAGCATTTGTTCAAGACTGAGGATTCTATTATGTAAGCGTGAAGAAAATATTAATGCCCTCCTCTTCGTCGTGGATTGTTGCGTGATTTATGTGTGTTATTCGATCTTGCATTTCTCTTTTTCCTCTTGTTTGCTGCCAGAATTTCAGTAGTGTCTGTTAGTACAGTTTTGTCGTCGAGTTTAAGCTTACCATCTGAAAGACTCAGAAGATCACCGATAATCTTGCTATCATCCACGCTATCCTTGTTCCAGGTTACATATGATTTCTTTAAATGATTGGCTATTGTTAGAATCAGCGCGTCTTTCTCTGGCCCTTCAGGAAATTCAATGGCCTTTTCAATCATTATCTCATTGGTTCTTCCATAATGCCGGTACTTGATGTTCCTTGAGGGATAGGCAAGCTTCTCTGGCTTTACAGTCAAGGATTCTTTGGTTGGGTTTGGAAATGGCGAATCTACATCCAGCTTAAATTCTGATATCACAAAGAGATGATCCCACAGCTTATGCTTGAAGTCAGCTACGTCTCTCAAATGAGGATTGAGCTGACCCATCACATCAATAATTGCTTTGGCTTGCTTATTCCTTAGCTCTTTATCTTTCTCGGCAAGTACAGATTGAACCATCTTTTGGATGTGCCTTCCGTATTCCGGTATCGTTAACTTCTCGCGTTGACTATTGTATTCCATAATTTTTAATTTTCCACTAAAAAGATAAAGTGGATCAATAAAGTGATTTAATATTAAGCGCTTATCAAAAAGAAATTCCTAATGTTGAAGGGGATTCACTATTGCTGCTTAGGTCAATAGCATCGTAATTGACAGACAAAGATAGCACTTTTATACTTTACTGCCAATATTACTGAGAACCGCCGTTCAGTATTTTCAATTTAGCAAACTTCAATAGCAATTGCTTTTGCCCGGTCGCCTGGAAGAATACAGTAGCCTTTTGGTTAGAGTGGTCTCCTTCAATTTGAAGTACCTTGCCAATTCCGAATCGTTGATGCTCAACCTCCATTCCCGCCTGTAAGTTGTCTGTGTTGTCAGTTTCAAAAGTATTAGACGATGCACGAATAGCTTTATTGAGTCTTACCAATTTCTTATTAAGTGGCTCTAATTTGGATTTTACGGTGTTGGTTTTCTTTGATTTCTCGTTAATTGCTGGCCTTTTCAGCTTCGCTGGGTTATCAAATATGTGTAGTGGCTCACTTATTTTCCTGGTAGCTGGGAAATCGAGGTATTTATCGTCGACCTCTTCCAAAAACCTACTTGGTTCACAATGTATGAGGTTACCCCATCTATATCGGGTGGTAGCAAAGGACAAAAATGCCCGTTCTCTTGCTCGGGTAATGGCCACATAAAATAACCTTCGCTCTTCTTCGAGGTCCTCCTTAGAATTAAGAGAAAGCTGAGAAGGAAACAAATTTTCCTCCAGTCCAACCACAAACACATATGGAAACTCAAGGCCCTTTGCTGCGTGAATTGTCATCAACGATACCTTATCATTATCATTGGGGTCATCCTCATCTGCATCTGTAAGTAATGCAATATCCTGTATGTATTCTGTCAGTGACGGGCCTTCAAACAAATCGTGCCCCTCAGCGTTGTTGTGTGACCAGGTCTCACAAAATTCTTTTAAACCGTTGAGCAGCTCCTGAACATTTTCGTATCGCACAATGTCCTCAGGTGCCTGGCTATCGTAAAGCTCTTTCAAAATTCCCGAGGAAGTAGCTATGTGATTTCCCAGGTCATAGGCGTTTTTGTTAGCTATGTCTGCAGAGAAGCTTTTTATCATCGACACAAAATCGAATATCTTAGCCACAGATGCCGCTCCAATTCTTAAGTTGTATTGACTGAGGTTTTCTATTACTTCCCAGGGCGTAATTTTGTTTTCATTTGCTGCTACTGAAATTTTCTCCATGCTCCTCAAGCCAATCCCCCTAACTGGATAGTTGATTACCCTTTTCAGTGATTCTTCATCCTTGTTGTTAAGTGCTAACCTGAAATAAGCCAACAAATCTTTTATCTCCTTCCTTTGGTAGAATGACAATCCTCCATAAATTCTGTAGGGTATATTGTTCTTTCTCAGGGCTTCTTCTATGGCCCTCGATTGGGAGTTGGTGCGATAAAGAATGGCAAAATCGATGTTTTTAACCTGCTTATTGGCTTTGCACTCAAAGATCGAATGGGCTACCTGAGCACCTTCCTCATTATCCGTGTATGATTTTAACACGGTGAGCTTCTCACCCTCCTCATTGTCCGTCCAAACTTCTTTATGTAACTGCTTTTTGTTATTTGCTATAACACTATTTGCCGCATTCACAATGTTCTTGGTAGATCGGTAGTTCTGCTCGAGTTTAAACGTCTTAAGATCAGAATAGTCCCTCTTGAAGTTTAGGATATTCTGAATATTCGCTCCTCTAAATGCATATATACTCTGCGCATCATCTCCAACTACACAAATATTCTCGTGTTTTGCGGCCAGCTTCTTCACAATTGAGTATTGAAGCAGGTTGGTATCCTGAAACTCATCAATCAGGACATATTTAAACTTTTGCTGATATTGATGCAACACCTCTGGAAATTCGGCAAGCAAAAAATTCATCTTAAAGAGTAAGTCATCAAAGTCCATCGCTCCAGCTTTAAAGCACCTGTCCACATAAGTTTTGTAGATTTCACCTAACTCCGATCTGGAACCCAGCTGATCCTCTTTCATAAGATCAACATCATTGAGATAGCTTTCGGGAGAAATCAGGTTGTTCTTGGCCAAAGAAATCCGATTGAGCACCAAGGACGGTTTGTATACCTTGTCGTCCAGGCCCCTTTCCCTTATTATTGCTTTCAGCTGACTTTTGGAATCAATCGTATCGTAGATTGTGAAGTTGGAAGGATATCCAATTCTATCCGATTCAATTCTCAAGATTCTTGCAAATATGGAATGGAATGTACCAATCCACGTATTTCGTGCTTCCAACCCGGGTACCAGCTCCTCAATCCTAATTTTCATCTCCTTAGCCGCCTTATTGGTGAAAGTAAGTGCGAGAATATTAAATGGGCTTATCCCTTTGCTTATCAGATAAGCTACACGATACATCAGCACGCGCGTTTTTCCCGATCCGGCACCCGCTATGATAATAACGGGTCCTTCAGAACATATTACAGAGTCTTTCTGTACAGAATTTAACGCCTTTAGAAAATCGTTCAAGATGCCCTTTTTAATGTTTTTAGCTCATCAAAATTACAACTTTTGATCAGCAAATTTTGGCAAATACCCGTCCGGGGCCAAAACTTTTGAACCATTTATATATCTTAGCTTTAGTGAAATAAAGTTCCTGAACGGCAGCAATGAAGTTGATAAGATCCATCGCAAGTATTTTTGCGCCAATGTGCCTGCTACTAGCTGTGCCTACTATTGGTACGGGACAATCTTTTTCCGAGATCAGTGCGCAAGCAGGCGTTGATATGGTGCACATTCACCCTATGCTCATGGGTGGTGGCGTTGCCTTTTTCGATTATGATAAGGACGGATTTCAGGATATGTACATCACCGGTGGCAGTTCTACTGACAGACTCTACCATAATAATGGTGATGCTACATTTACAGATGTAACCACAATTGCCGGAATAGCAGGCACTGACTCCATACTAACTATTGGCGTAGCTACCGGAGACATCGATAATGATGGTTACCGTGAGATATTTATAACTACCTGGCAGGGGTACGCAAACATTCTCTTTAAAAACAATGGTAACGGTACCTTTACTGATCTTTCCGTAACAGCAGGCATAGCAGATTCGTCCAATAGCATTTCTGTGACCTTTGGGGATGTGAACAAAGATGGGTTTTTAGACATCTACGTTGCAAACTACGTGGACCTCATCAATTCTAATCCGCAGAATAGTTTTGACTATACCTGTTTTGCCAACTTTCTCTACCTGAACAATGGCAATCAAACCTTTACCGAATCAGGGGTGGCTTATGGGGTAGCTGATACGGGATGTGCACTGGCAACGGCCTTTACAAACTACGATGATGAAGGCGATATGGATGTGTATGTCGCCAACGATTTCGGTGCATGGGTAAGCCCCAACACAATATTGCAAAACAACTTTCCCACTACCAACTACACAGATATTGCTATCTCTGCCTCTGTGAATGATTCTATTTTTGGAATGGGAATAGCTATAGGAGATTACGATGAGGATGGTGATTTAGACTACTACGTTACAAATCTCGGCAAGAATGTGTTGCGGAACAACCAGGGAAACAACACTTTCCTGGATAAAACCGATACGAGCGGCACGGCAAACACATACACCGACAGTACATTTTTCGCCGTTGGCTGGGGTACTGCATTCTTCGATTATGATAACGATACTTATCTCGATTTGATCCTTGCCAATGGCTACATACCTGCAGACTCATTCATCTACAATACACCTTCCAACCCAAATGTTCTATTCAGAAATAACGGAGATGCAACATTCGCGGATGTTTCTGACATAGAGGGTTTTAACGACACGACATTTGGCAGGGGCCTGGCGCTAGGGGATATTGATATGGACGGCAGGCTGGACGTAGCTGTTGGCGTAGTCACATCAGATACTTCATCATCCAGCCACTTTCTTTTGTATGAAAATCTAAGCGCTGATTCTAACAATTGGTTATCTGTTAGCCTGCAGGGTATGGTCAACAACAGAGATGGGTTTGGGTCCCGTATTAGAATGGTTGCAGGTGGGCGGAGCTGGATAAGGGAAGTTGATGGCGGATCCAGCCACGTCTCTCAAAACATGAGCAGTGCCTATTTCGGTTTGGGTGCGTTGGCAACTATCGACAGCGTAATCGTTACGTGGCTGGATGGCACTCAGGAAGTGTTTACCAATATTTACCCCAATCAACACTTGAACATTATAGAAGATTCTGTTGTTTACGCAGCAGTCTATGTTGCCTCTGGCATTTGTAGTGGCGACAGTTTATTTCTGGAAGGCGCATTTCAAATTGATCCTGGTACATACAGGGATACAATGACTGCCACGGCTGGACATGATAGCATTGTTATTACTGCGCTCTCAATTACCCCAGGCACAATTATCAATATTCAAGAATCTATTTGTGTGGGCGATAGTCTTTATCTCGAAGGGGGCTATCAGTACTCCGCAGGTACTTATTATGACACCACGCAGGTTGCCGGTTGTGATAGCATTGTTATTACTGATGTTACAGTCCTGAGCACGTACATTGGCACCGTTGACACAACAATCTGTGAAACGGATACCTTCTTAGGAAACACATATGTATCCGACACATCTTTGATGGACCTCTTCACCGGATCAAATGGATGTGACAGCACAGTTATCACCAACATAACGGTAAATCAATTTGTTCTGGCTGGATCGACGGCTACGCTGTGCCAGGGAGACTTCTACAACGGTACCGCATATTTTACAGATACAACACTGATTGACACTGTACAGAATCAATTCACTTGCGACAGTATTATTTCAACCAGTATTATTGTACTGTTAACTTCTGTAAATAGCGTTAATGTAACTATATGCAAAGGCGACCTGTTTGGAGGAACGGCTTACTATTCCGACACTTCGCTGATTGATTCATTGACCAAAGTGAATGGTTGTGACAGCATTGTAAACACTATGCTAATGGTGGATTCAACGTATTCGATCACTATTGATACCACTATTGAAGCTGGTTCTTTGTACGATGGGGTGGTACATTTCGGCGATACCGTATTAACTGACTCACTCTTGAGCTTAGAAGGCTGCGATAGTCTGGTGCAAACGAATTTATACGTTGTCACGGGATTTCTATCTGGAAATACGCATTCCGAAACGATCCGGTTTAGTGTGTTTCCAAATCCTGTATCTGGCAGTTTGTCAATGTATTTTGATCTGAAACGTGCTTCTCAGATAACTGTAACTATCTTCAATATGCTGGGTATAGCTGTTGCCAAGCCAATTTCGGGCCTTTATGCCGGGGGTGCTCACATAGAGCTTTGGAACGGCAGAACAGAAAATGGAATGACCCTGCCAAATGGCATCTATTCCATCAGCTACAGTGTCCATGGGGCGCGCACAAAGAACCTTATGCTCATCGTTTCCATTCGGGAGTAAGTTTACCTGGTTTCATCAGAAAATGGGTTATTACGGGGTATTTTCTATATTTGTTATTGTACCGATTGTTAAACGGGGTTGTTGCCTAAATTAAGAACACTTATGACGGTAAATATTGATAATATATATGGTATCCATAACACCATGCTCAATAGGCAAATTCTTCTGGCGTATAAGGGCGAATTCAACAATAAGATAGTTAACTCCCTCTTGTCTAATGCTAAAGTTCAGATGCTAAATCTAGAACTGGAATTGCCTGTAAGGAAAAAGCTATACAACATAATGGTTGAGTGTCTGGAGAACATCAATAGATATGCCGGTGACGGGAAGTTTGAGTCCAATGACTTAATTCATCATTACCCACTGTTTTTGTTAGGTGCAAGTGAAGAAGGATTCTACATTACTGTAGGCAATATGATTAACGATGGGGATAAGGATATACTGATAGAGAAATTAGATGATATAAATAAGTTAAGCCGCGAAGAGTTAAAGTCAAAATATCGGGATACTATTCTCGCTTCTGAAGTGACGGACACAGAAGGAGCTGGATTGGGAATAATAGATATGGCAATAAAATCTGAGAATCCCCTTGAATACAAATTCAATTCGGTGAAAGACGATATTTCATTCTTTATACTTGAAATAAAAGTTTAGAAAAAGATGGATGCGCTAATTATTGAAGGAACAGAATTTACTCCAGATGTAGTAATGGATCCTGGCTCGAATAGATTTGAAATGTCAGGTGAATCCAGGCCAGAAAACGCGAGTAAGTTCTATGAGGCTATACTGAACTGGATGGATAATTACCACTCGCTTAGGTACTGGCGTGACAGCAAGTTTGATGATAATTCCAATTCTACCGTTTTCGAATTTAGACTTGAATATTTTAACAGCACATCCGCTAAATTCATTTTGGACATTCTGAAAAAGATAGAGATATTTCGAAAAGACGATATGAATGTCACCGTGAAATGGTACTATGAGGAACTCGATATTGACATGAAGGAATCTGGCGAAGAGTTCGCAAGTATGACGGGAATACCATTTGAATATATCGTTGTTTAATTCCCAGAAACGAGATTGAAGTCTTTACCGAAATCAACACATGATTAGGCAAAAATATTCTTTGAGTATCGTTAATCTGTTGCGTGCAAAAGCTATAAAGCTCGTTGGCAATTGGATTGGAGCAGCTCTGGCATGTGCATTTCTCTTGGTCTCGACATCGGTGATGTCACAGTCTGGCTCAGACAATATTTCCTTTGACAAAACAAACTTTGAGAGCGACCGTGAAGGTTTAAAAGAAGCGGTGAAGGAATTGCAAAAAGGCGAAGCGAGCTATAAAGCCTCGGTGTATTCCAAGGCACTTGTACATTTTGAAATTGCACATCAGTTCAATCCGAACAATGCAGAGCTAAATATGAAAATTGGCCATTGCTATTTATATTCATCTCACAAGCCGGAAGCCCTGGCCTTTCTTGAAAAAGCGATTGCGCTGGACGCACCTCTCGATAATTTTGTGCACTTCTTGTTGGGGCAAGCATATCACCTTAACATGAGCTGGGATAAGGCGATAAAATCCTTTGGCGAATATGTTAGTAATGCTTCGGACGAAAACACAGAACAAGTTGAGCTGGCAAAGAAGAAGATCGACGAATGCAAGTATGGAAGAGAGCAGGTTAAATCCCCTGTTAAGGTTAAAATTGAAAACCTTGGAGATCGCATAAACTCTGAATTTGCAGAATATCATCCACTAATTTCTGCCGATGAGGCTGTTATGTACTTCACGGCGAGAAGGGATAGCACTACTGGTGGCAACAGAGATCTAAATTTTGATGTTTACTACGAAGATATATATGTGACTAAAAAAAATGCTGATTCTACCTGGACTACCGCTAAAGGCATAGGGAAGCCTATCAACACGGAATTTCACGATGCAACGGTAGGGCTTGCCCCTGACGGTCAAAAGCTTTTTGTGTATAAGGATGATGAGGGCGATGGAAACATTTATGAATGTGTGCTAAACGGTGATGTCTGGTCCGAGCCTGTAAAATTGAATGAGAACATCAATTCGGAGCATACTGAACCAACTGCCTGTTTTTCCTATGATGGGCGAACCATTTATTTTGTGAGCGACAGGCCTGGCGGCTTCGGTGAAAATGATATTTACATCTCTGAGCTTAGGGGCAATGGAGAATGGGGCCCTGCGGCGAACTTAGGTGCTACTATTAACTCTAAGTACAACGAAGAAGCGGTATTTATGCATCCGGATGGAAAGACGCTTTACTTTAGCTCTCAAGGCCACAAAACTATGGGCGGTTACGATCTCTTTAAATCCGTTTACAATAGTAATTCTGGCACATGGTCGGGTCCTGAAAATCTTGGATATCCTATTAATACGCCTGATGATGATGTGTTTTTTGTTGTAGCCGCAAATGGTGAACGCGGGTATTATTCATCAATCAAGTCAGATGGAACAGGCGAAAAGGACATCTATATGATAACTTTTCTAGAAAAGGAATCGAGTCCTGAGCTCACCTTGGTAAAGGGTAAGATTCTCGATAAGAATACTGGTCAGCCTATCGAAGCATACATTGAAGTACTTGATAATGATTTGAACGAAGTTGTAGCCAATACCAAGTCTAACAGATTAACTGGAGAGTTTTTGTTTTCCCTTCCTTCCGGTAGGGACTATGGCATTACAGTTACCGCGGATGGTTATTTCTTTCATTCTGAGAACATTGATATACCGGAGTCTTCACCATTTTTTGAATTGTTCAAAAACATTCAGCTGGATCAAATGGATGTTGGTAAATCAATGGTGCTCAATTTCATTTTCTTTGATTTTGACAAGGCTACCTTAAGAGATGAATCAATAATTGAGCTGGAACGCGTGGTGACATTTATGATAAAAAACAAGAGTTTGAAAATAGAAATTTCAGGTCACACGGACAATAAAGGTACCGTTAGTTACAATCAAAGTTTATCCAACAACCGGGCAAAATCGGTTGTGACCTGGTTGACCAACAAGGGGGTCGAGCCGTCCAGAATGATTTCGGAAGGATACGGGTTCAGCCAGCCAAAGGCGAGTAATGATACCGAAGAAGGAAGGGCGAAAAATCGAAGGACAGAGTTCAAAATATTGGAACTTGATAAATTGCTCCAGGCTGCAGCTAAAGAGGCATCCTATCAAAAGAGTACTCAGGAAGAGGATACGCCAGCCCGCCCACCGGACGGACAGGCTGATGGAAGGGAAAACACAGAACCAAAAGAAATGGAATTGGTTATAGAGGAATCTGGTGCGCTTGAAATTGGAATTGTTACCCCTGAAGATGCTGTTGCGGAGACAATTGCGGAAATAGAAAGTTTTGACAGTGAAGAACCAACCCCAGTGAAAGAGGTGCCTGCGGAGGAGCTACCCTCATCTGCAGAACCTAAACCCACAGCAGCTGAAGAAAAACCAGCCGAAAAGATTGAAGAGGCAAAGGGCGCAATAGTAAAAACCACTCCTGAATCACCACCTCAGAATCAGTTTTCTACCTCAAAAATGAACTATTATGTTACTAACAAAATTCCAGTAGATCCGATCTTGCCAACAGGGGTAATCTTCAAGGTGCAAATTGGTTCTTATTCGAAATTGCCGAACGCAAAAGTCCTCAATGGATTATATCCTGTAATGGCCAACAGGCTTCCCAGTAACCTATACCGCTGCAGTGTGGGCGTGTTCAAAACCTATGACGAAGCCAAAAAAGCTCAGGCCAAGGTGCGCTCAGCTGGGTTCTCTGACGCATTTCTTATTGCATTCTATAATGGCAAAAAGATAAGCGTATCGCAAGCCGTTAATATTAACTAATTGCACCTTTTAAATATGCTCTATAAGCGAATCCGGGAAGCTGCATTTTTAATTGTGATACTTGCGGTGGTTGCTTACCCTTCTCTCGGGCAGAATCAAATTCAAAGCCTGGAGGCAAAGCTTGAGAACGCGCCTGGCAAAGAAAAAACCCAAATTCTCAACCAGCTCGCAAAGTTATCTCTTAGAGGGGATGCGACTCAAAGCATTCAATACGCTGATGAAGCGTTAAAACTGTCAATAGAGCAGGGCAATTTCAATGGTGAATCTAATGCTCATATCAATCTCGGTAATGCCCACAGTCGCCTCAACGACCATAACAAGGCGTTGATATCCTTCAAAAAAGCACTTGCCCTTTTTGAAAAGCACGCTAACCACTCCGCAATAGCATACACCTTGAATCAGATAGGACTGGAATACAAACACCGTAAAAAGTATAGCGAGGCCACCAGTTATTGCAACAAATCCCTAAAAACATATAAATCCCTCAACGATAAAGAAGCTGTTGCATTAGTACATTCAAACCTTGGCGATATATATAATAAAGAACGAAAGTATAACCAGGCCATTTCAGCGTATACTGAATCGCTGAAAATTGACCGCGTCACAAAAAACTTCAGGGGCGTAGTTAGCACGCTCAGTAGAATTGGATCCACCTACTCAAATCTCGGTAATTATAGCGATGCAGAAAAGAGCTTGCAGGAAGCAATGCGTATAGCAAAAAAGAACAAGCTCACAACGCTTTATAATTCTGCCAAAAATAACCTGGCAATAGTTATAAGAAACAAGGAAGAATACAGCGACTCTAAAACTCAATTTGAAAAAGATCAAGAAGTAGAATCACAGCAATACATCCAGGATATGGAAGAAAAAACGATGAAGATTCAGCAGCAATCATCAAAGTTTTTAGAAGAAATTGAAGGTCTTACAGAAGAAAAGCAGCTCGCCGAGATGAAAAGCAGGATTCAGGAAGATGAGTATAACAGGCAACTTCTGCAAAAGCAGCACGAAGCCGAGCAGCAAGAAAACCAGATAAAACTACTAAATGCCGAAAATGAATTGAATCAAGCTGAGCTGGATAAAAAGAGTGCTGAGGCTAAAAACAAACAAATTATTATCTGGGCAGGAGCAGGTGTATTGGTATTGGTGATAGTTATGGCAATACTCATTTACGGCAGATATAAAGCGAAGCAAAAGGCAAACATTGCGTTGGCAGAACAAAATGATGAAATAACAAAGCAGAAGGATGAGATACTATCGCAAAAGGAAGAAATAGAGGTAAATCGTGATAAGCTGGCAAGGCAAAACCAACAAATATCTGATAGCATTGATTATGCAAAGAGAATCCAGACTGCCGTATTGCCTTCATATGAAAATGTCAAAAGCCTCCTTCCTGATTCAATGGTCTTGTTTAAACCAAAAGCTAAAGTCAGCGGAGACTTTTACTGGGTTAAAAATTATGGGGATACCATTCTGTTTGCTGCTGCTGATTGTACCGGCCATGGTGTTCCTGGCGCGTTTATGTCAATAATTTGTAATAACATCCTCAATCAAATTGTAACGCAATATGAAAACCTATTTCCGGGAGCTATTCTAAAGTTGTTGAGCCAGGAAGTTATTAGGAGGTTGCACCAGAAAAAAAAGTCCATTGATGATAGCGAAGGCGAAAAAACTAAAATAGAATGGGATGTTAAGGATGGAATGGATATTGCCCTTTGCTCTTTCAACAAATCTACCTTTGAGTTAGTATATTCGGGGGCTCACAATCCTCTATACATGATTCGCAATGGAGAACTATTGGAAAGGAAAGGTGAAAAACTGTTTATTGGCGGCACAAAACCTGAAGATACATTTACGGACCATAACATAGAGCTTCAGAAAGGTGATGTGATCTATTTATTTTCAGATGGGTTCGCAGATCAGAGAGGTGGCCCTAACAACAAGAAGTTTTATTATGGCCCTTTTCAAGAGCTATTGATACAGATACACCAGAAACCGATGGATGAACAAAAAAAGACCCTCGATACAACAATTACAGACTGGATGGGATCAGGTGAGCAGATAGATGATATAATCATTTTTGGCATAAGAATCTGACAATGAATTTTCTCTCCATGCATCTCGCAATTCCATTCCGCTTGGCACTTGCGCTTTTCTGTCTTTCTATTTACTTCGGTGATGTTTATGCGGATAATAGCGAATTGGACTCTCTCAAAAACGTTCTTATTCATGCCGAGGATGACACTAATAAAATTGATCTCCTTTGCAAAATCAGTAAAAAGCACCGAGACTCCAGCCCGGACAAGGCACTGAGGTATGTACAACAGGCAATGATCCTCTCCGGGAAATTAGACTTCTTGCCCGGCTTGGCTAAATCAAAAAATTACATCGGAGTTGTGAATCTGATTCAAGGTAATTATGAAACAGCTATTTCCTCACATCTGCTGGCGTTGCAAATATATGAGCAGCTGGAGAGAAAAGCCGGTATTGCCTCTAGCTTGGTTAATCTGGGAGTAGTATACTATTATCTGGATAACCTTTACAAAGCAAACGACTACTTTCTAAAATCATTAAAAATCAATGAAGAAATTGGCGACAAGGACGAAATAGCGGGTTGCCTGAATAACATCGCCGTTATTTTCAAGGAAATGGGCAACTACACAGATGCGCTCAATTATTATCACAATTCTTTGGAAATGAGCGAGAAGATGGGGAACAGAGATGGTATTGCTATGAGCCTGAATAATATAGGGTCTGTTTACGAGCAACTACAGCAACCGGAAAAGGCGATTGATTATTACAAAAGATCACTTAAGATCAAAGAGGAGCTTGGTAATAAAATTGGAATGACAACCAGCCTATACAACATTGCAGAAATATACATTCAGGAAGGAAAATGGCATGAAGCCAACAAGTTTCTGGAAAAATGTCTGGGGTTGGCCTTGGGGCTGAACTCTCATGATATGATTATGGATGTTTATAAGAGCTATGCCGCTTTCTATTCAAAACAAAAAAAGTACGAAAAAGCATTTGAGTATCAATCCAGGTACAGCTCTTTAAAAGACTCATTACGTAGCAGTGAATCCGCTCGCCAGATAGCAGAAATGGAAACGAAATATAAGACTGAGCAAAAAGAGAAGGAAATTGACTTGTTGAATATGGTTAATAATTTAAACAAATTGGATATTATCACTAAGGAAAGCAAAGTGAAAAGTCAGCAGGCAGTAATATTCATTTCAATAGGTACAATTGCCCTGGTCTTAATAATGGTTTTTCTTATTCACAACAGATATCGACTCAAACGGAAAGCACTTGCTCTCTTAAAGACGAAGAACAGGCAGATAACTGATAGCATCAACTACGCCAAAAGGATTCAGCTTGCGATTTTGCCTCCAAAGAGTGTTTTAGAAGAACATTTAAAGGGATCCTTTATACTGTATAAACCCAAGGATATTGTAAGCGGGGATTTTTATTGGGTAGGAAGAAATAATGGCAGCACACTATTCGCCACTGTAGATTGCACGGGTCATGGGATTCCAGGGGCTTTTATGTCGATGATTGGGAATACACTGTTGAATCAAATTGTACATGAAAATCGCATTACAAAGCCCTCAGAAATACTGGAAGAGCTTCATGAACGTGTCGTAACGGCTCTTAATCAGGGAGCCAAGGAAGATTATTCTCGCGATGGCATGGATATAGCCATTTGCAACTGGAACATTAAAGCTAACACATTGGAGTATGCAGGCGCGCACATTCCACTTTACCATATTAGAAATGGAAAGCTGAAGGAGATTAAAGGCGATAGGTTTTTTATCGGCGGTCCTGAGCTAAAAGCGAATTTTAACAATCACAGCTTAGCACTGGAAAAAGGGGACACAATTTATATATTTTCCGATGGGTATGCCGATCAGAAGGGAGGGCCTAAAAACAAGAAATTCTTTTATAAACCAGTTAAGAAAATGTTACTGGATATTCAGGATAAAAGCATGGAAGATCAAAAAACCCATCTCGACCAAACCATTTCCAATTGGATGGAAAATCACGATCAAATAGATGATATTCTTATAGTGGGAGTCAAAGTGTAATGCCCGGGAGTCCTTATCTCACAATTATTTCAACCCTTCGGTTGGCCCTATTTTCTTCATCGGTACATTCCGAGCATTGTTTGAGTGGGTTTTCAGCTCCTTTCCACCCGGCTACAAATACCGAGGGTTCAACGCCATTCTCCGCAAGAAAAGCTATCACCCGGTTTGCCCTTCGCTCTGTAATCCACAAGTTATAATGTTGCTCACCCGTATTATCTGAATAACCTACAACTTCGATCTTATTGGTCGACATAATTGCCGATAAACGATTAGAGAGCTCTCTTAATTGCTGCTGTGCCTTCTCGCCCAAATAGGAAGAATTATGATCAAAATAGACCAGCTCAGTAGTTCCACGTTCCGGAACAGGCGAACTGTTATTTGCTGTTTCGCTTACATCTCCCTCTTCAGCTTCACTCACCGGAGGGTTCTCTTCTAAGACTACACCAGGCTCTTCTATAGCTGCATCCACTGACGTTGCCTCCGGTACTGATTCAGGTTCTACACTTTCAACCACTTCCGCTGCTTCTTCACTTTCGTCTCGCTCAACAACAACTTGTTCCTCCTCCACAATCACAGCTGTGGTGGGTTCCACTACTTCGGTACTACTCAAGTCATCTGTTTCTATTGTCTGTTCCTCATCAATATTTTCAATTGCCGTAGATGGTCCACCCTCCACCTCTTCTTCGGAATTGACTGCAGCATTTACCGTTTCAGCTTCGCCCGCGCCAGATTCTTCCCTAACCGGCTCCTCTCCCCCACTTAACGGATTTACTTCTTCATTGGTCACGGCTTCATCATCCATTGTAACAACTGGAACATCATCATTTTGAAATTCTACATTGTCAACATCTAAATTTTGTGTTGCGGTTTCCACTATTTCTTCGACCGCACCCTCAGCCAAAATTTCATTCATAACATCGTCAACGGATTCTGTAGCTGCCGCGCCAGCACCCGCTTCTTGCAGGTCGGATGATTCAGTTGGTACAGTTTCCGGGGTTTCAATAAAGATAATTTTTGACTCCGTCGATTGTATTTGCGCTTGCATCTGAACAGGCTCTGTTTCATTGTCAACTTTCTTCGTGTTAGAATAAAATATATCATTCAATTCACCACTGCGATTACTGGCGAAGAATACATCTCCAGAACGATTTAAAGAGAAAAATGCATCAAATCCAACGGAATTGATTGGCTTCTCAAGGTTTTCAGGAGGAGACCAATTGGTCCATGTGTCATCAAGCCTTTCAGCAACATATACATCCGCAGATCCCAGTCCATTCCGGCCATCAGTGGAAAAATAAAGCTTGTTGGTCTCCGCGTCTAAGAACGGAGTAATCTCAAATGCTTCTGAATTAATGGTGCTTCCCAGGTTTATCGGCTCAGCCCATTTACCATCATCCCCCTTTAAACACACATAAATATCCTCTTTACCGCTTGAATTTTTTCCCTCCATAGATATCATAAGTATGTTACCCAGTGGATGCATGTAGAAGCCGTAGAGCCCACTTTGTGACTCCAGGCCAGGGATGTTCAGGCCTGAAGGAGCTGACCATGTGCTGTTTTCCATGGTGGTCACGGAAACACCCATCTTTCCCCTTTTTTTATAGCTGTTTAATAAATAAAAAGTCTTCTCATCATCTCCAATACCGATAATGGCATTGTCAAACTTATTGTTGAGTTTTGCCAAATTGTTTTTAGATTTTGCCCAGGCTCCATCTTCTCCTGCGCTGCTGAACCAAATGTCCTGTCCTGCACTCTCGCCCCCGATATTTTCCTCAAACAAAATACATGACTCCTACGCCAGGATCTT
>DTRI01000099.1:29431-37887 GCA_012966015.1 Flavobacteriales bacterium
GAAATACAAGGTAGTTCCATCAGCTGAAATGAGCGGCATCGTTTCTTCCGCTCCGGAATTAACTGCTTTCGCTAACTTCCGTGGCTCCTCATATGCGATACCCTGTGCGTTTGATAGCGTGTAGTAGTAGCCTACCAATAGAAAGATTAAGGTTAATCTAATCACGGTAATTCTAATAAAATTAAATTATAAGAAGCTTATTGAAGATTTTTGTGCGCTCTTAAAGAGTTTTGCGCCTAAAATTATTTCGTGGCTGCCAGAACTGTATTTCCTTATCTCTGACACAGTAAAATCGTAAGAATAGCCAATTTTAATCATGTGATTGAGCTCGTAACCCAGAAATACAACTATCGCATCTTTGTGTCGATATGACAATCCACCCCAAATCATTTCCTTGAAATTTACCTTTGTAGTTATATCAAAAGATCCTGGCGTAGGAGTCATGTATTTTACCAAAACACTCGGTGTGATGCTCAGCGCATCATTGAGATTAAACTTATAACCACCTGTTATAAAGTGATGAACATTTATTTTAGCTTCTGCCGGAACATTAACCGACCGTATTTGATTTTGAAGCAACTGCGCAGTAGCATATCCGATATAAAATTTATCTGAATACATCCACAGGCCTCCTTGAACGTCAAAAAACGTTTTAGAGAAATCCTGCGAGGAGAGATAATTATAGGTTTCATCGTTCTGATCTGAGACATCTAAATCTGTTACATTTAAGTTCCAGTTCGAAAGCCCGGTAGAAAGGCCAAGTGCGAGTTTCACTGACTTTGCAATCTTCAAATGAACCGCATAACACAAGTATCCCGATGTGTTAGAAAATGCACCGTACGTATCCGCTACTATGTAGCCTCCAAGCCCATGCGTTAACATTCTCTCTGATTTTTTCGCATCCGAATAGCCTGGCCTGCTAAGCCTGAGTGAAGAGGAGCTTTTCTCTCTAAATAATGTAGCGTGTGCACTGAAATAGAACGTCTTCGGTGCATCGTTAAACCCAGTCCATTGGTTTCGATAGCTGAGATCCAAATTGAAATTGTTGTTGATTCCGGCTGTTGCTGGATTCAAAATAATAGGATTGTGCAAATACTGACTGTATTGTGCAAGCTGCTGCGAATAGGTCATAGACGAAACTATCGCAAACAAGAACAAGAAAAGATATTTTATAAATACTCTCATACCGCCATCTATTTAAGAATGGTTACCGACCCAGTCATTGGTTTATCCCCATTTTTCAAATTTATTATGTAGAAATATCCTCCAAATGGAAGTTTTCTTCCCTTATATGTACCATCCCATGGATTCGCCGCGTATTCCATTCCATTTGCGTTATACAGCTGTTCTCCCCACCGATTAAATATCGTCACCTCCGCATCCGGATAGTAGATCATATCTTCCAGCACCCATGCATCGTTGACCCCATCGTCATTAGGGGTGAACGCTGTAGCCGGATGCACTTTGGCTTCCGCTACCGTTACCATTCCGATTGAGACACAACCACTGCCATCAGTAACAGTCACTGAATAATCTCCGGCACTTAATCCAGTCGCCATTGAAGAGCTTTGACCATCCGACCACTCATAGGTGTATGGCGCCGATCCTCCAGCCACTGTTACGCTCGCTGATCCATTAAACTGGTCGCTGCTCGCATCTGTTGAATCCATGGTCAGCACAATTCCAGGAATCTGTGTTACTGAAGCACTTGTTGATTTAGCACAAGAATTAGCATCTGTTACTATCACCGTAAATGTTCCCCCTGGCAAATTGATTGCTGTAGACGTTGTTTGGGTATTTAAGTCATCCCATACATAGTTATAAGGGCTTAGTCCCCCAACAACTGTAACTGTTGCGGTACCACTGCTCGTATTTCCACACGAAACTGTACTGGTTGTAGCCAGCACCAACACATTAGGGTCGGCTGTAACAGATATTGGCGCACTCGTAGCCATGCATGAATTCGAATCAACTACCGTTACAGTATAACTTCCTGTAGTCATCGCCGCTATACTGCTCGTTGTATCACCTGTATTCCAGGAATAACTTGCTGCTAAAGAAGAGGTCAGGGTAACACTGCTTCCCAGACAGAATGTTGTCGGGCCTCCTGCTGTAATTATAGGAGAAGGCAATGGGTTTACTGTTGTAATCTGAATGGTGTCCTGCGTACATCCATTTCCGTCTGTATATGAGTAGGTGATGCTGTGTGTGCCAGTATCTGCCACAACGGGATCAAATATATTTCCAGTAATTCCAGGCCCGGAGAATGTGCCTCCTGCCGGAAATCCTGTTAGCGTTGATGCTGAACCATCAATGCAATAACCCGCACTCAATCCAGCCAATCCAACTGCCGGCTGCGCCATCACCTGTACCAGCTGCGATGAACTATCCGTACATCCCACTCCATCTGAAAAAACGTAAGTCACCGTAAATACCCCTGCACCAGCAATACCTGGGTCAAACAGATTTGAACCTGTTACCCCAATACCGGAAAATATTCCTCCAATTGGTGAGCCAACTAAAGTATCCGGAACCGCACCGGCACATATTTGTGCAGAAAGTCCTGTAAAGCTCACCACCGGTACTGGAGTGACGGTCACTGTATCAATCTGTGAATTGGTACATCCGGCACCACTTGTATAGGTGTATGTTATTAGATGCGTTCCTGTGTCGGCGATGAATGGATAGAAAGAGCTACCACTTATACCGAGCCCCGTGAATATACCTCCAGGTAAAGATCCTGAAAGAACTGCTGCAGGAGCATCTACACAGTAAATTGGATTCAGTCCGATGATTGATAAGGTAGGCAGTGCATTTACGTTCACCGATTGAGTTGTGCTATCAGAACATCCATCAACGGTGGTAAACTTATATTGTATGGTATGTGCGCCCGCTCCGGCCATCGATGGATCAAAAAGAGCACCACTCATTCCGGGGCCACTGAATATACCACCTGTTGGAGTTCCTGATAAAGCTACAAGCGACGCATCAACACAATAACCGGTATCCAGTCCTGTGAAAGAGACCGTCGGAAGCGCATTCACCACCACAGTTTGCATACTGCTGTCAGAACATCCGCTACCATCTATAAACACATATTTTACAACATGTGAACCTACTCCAGCCACCGCTGGATCGAAGTTGCTACCTGATACTCCAGGCCCACTGAATGCACCTCCAACAGGGGTGCCGGTCAACACATCTGCAGGATCGCCAGTACAATGAGGCGTTGTTAACCCGGTGAAAGATGCTACAGGCGGAGGCGACTCGGTATTTGCTGGAACGGATCTTATACAAAATACGCTCGACATCACCGTTACCCTATAGAGGCCTCCACAAAGAGAATCGGCCAATGAATCTGTTTCACCAATAGGAGCTCCCAAAGAATCCAGCCAGTCATACACGTATGGGGCTACGCTTCCCGTGGGTGTTACTGTTGCGCTGCCATCGCATAATGTACATGAGCTCAGGACCAGGTTTGTAATAGAAGCAGTCATTGATGAAGTATCGCCTACATTGGCAATTGCAGTATCCGTACAGCCGGTTGCGTCTGTAACGGTTACCGTGTACGACCCGGCTAACAGGCCTACGGCAACCGAATTGGACTGTTGCGGAGTAGTATTCCATGCATACTGGAATGTTCCAGCTCCGCCAGAGGCAGTGGCCGTCACTGTACCAATGGGTGCCAATGTATCGCAATTGGCATTTGTTGTTCCGGTAATTGTAGCAACTACAGGTGACGGTTCTGTAACAACCACCGTGGAGTCTGTTTTAGTACATCCCTGTGCGTCCGTAACATCCACCCTATAAGTACCAGCACATAATCCCGTAGCCATAGCCGTTGTCTGTGCTCCTGAATCATCCCATAAATACGTGAACGGGCCTGTTCCTCCTGATGGACAGGCAGTTGCAGCACCATCACATGCACTGTTACACGAAACATTCTGAAGATTACAAATTGTTGGAACCAAAACATCAGGTTGTGTTATGGTAAATGGAGCAGTCGTAACGCAATTACTATCATCTTTAACTATGGCATAATATGATCCGGCACATAAAGCTGCAATGGTCGAGGACGATCCGCCAATTGGCAAACCTGTACTATCAACCCAAGAATAGGTATAAGGTGGCATACCTCCAATTCCTCCAGCCGTTGCCCCACCGGTACAATCTCCAAAACAAGTCGTTATCATGGTTGTACTCGTAATGCTGCTCATGAATCCATTCGGGCCAGCAACCATAATGTCATTACTGCTCGTACATCCTCTTGCATCAGTTACTGTAATAAAGAAGGTTGATGCACATAAGCTATCGGCGATCACTCCAACGTCTCCATTCGACCAGGCATATGTGTAAGGTGCAACGCCTCCTGAACCAATCACTTCTGCCGTTGCATCACATGTACTGTCACAAGCTGCTTCTGTAGTAGATACTGAATCTACACTTAAGAATGGAGAGTCCGCATTCACAGTAACCGACTGTGTTGTGCTGTCAGCACATCCACCCCCATCACTGTACATATACTGAATTGTATGTGTTCCAACTCCTGCCAACGAAGGGTCAAAAGTGCTTCCAACAATTCCAGGCCCGCTGAAGGTTCCTCCAGCTGGAGTACCACTTAGAACATCTGGTGAATTGCTTGCACAATAGGTAGCCGATAGGCCACTAAAGCTTACAGTCGGCAGCGCGGTAACCGTGACGATCTGACCTTGTGTATTCGTACAGCCGTCTCCATCGGTGTATGTGTAGGTTATAGTGTGTGATCCTGTACCTGCAACACTTGGGAAAAACGAACTGCCGCTAATTCCCGTTCCAGAAAACGATCCTCCCAAAGGAGAGCCGGTTAGCAGCGTGGAGGGCGCAACAACGCAATAACTTGCATTCAATCCGCTGAATGATACCGTGGGCAAGGCAACAACCACAGCGATCAGAGTTGTGCTGTCGCTGCATCCATTCAGATCAATAAATGCATATTGTACCGTGTGTGTTCCAACCCCCGCAACTACTGGGTCGAAGGCGCTTCCACTTACACCGGGCCCACTAAAAGTTCCACCTACCGGGAATCCAGTTAAAGCAGATGGATCTCCATCTGCGCAATACAAGCTGTCCAAACCTGAAAAAGTAACCAGAGGGGAAGAATTAACCACAACTGTTTGTGTGGTGCTGTCAGAGCATCCCCCTCCATCAGCATATACAAATTTTATGATGTGACTACCTACACCAGCGATGGCTGGATCAAATACGTCACCTAATATAATTCCGTTACCTGTGAATGTTCCCGGACCCGGTGAACCCACCAATGTATCAGGTATTGACGCAACACAGATGGTTGCTGATAAGCCCGTAAAGCTAGCTACCGGAATTGGTGTTACAATTACGGTTTGGGTGTCCGTTTTGACACAGCTATTGCCGTCAGTGTATGTATAAGTAATTAAATGGGTACCAATATCTGCTATCGCAGGGAAAAATGAGCTCCCACTTATTCCGGGTCCACCAAAAGCTCCACCCAATGGTGAGCCGGTTAAAACCGAGCTCCCGGCAGTAATGCAATATGTTGGATTTAGTCCGCTAAAGGATACAACAGGCAATGCGTTGACGGTAACACTCATAATGCTATCATTGAAGCAGCCCACGGGATCAGTGTATGAATAGGTTATGCTATGAACACCTACTCCCGCAACAGCTGGATCAAAATTGTTACCCGTGATACCGTTACCGGAAAATATTCCACCTGCAGGAATTCCGGTTAATACTGCAATAGCATCGTCCAGGCAATAGTCGCTGGACAAACCAGTAAAAGTCACAAATGGCAACGTATTGACATTTATCGATTGGGTTTCTGTACCTGAACAACCATTTCCATCAACATACACATATGTGATCGCATGCAGTCCTGGGCCCGCTAAAGTTGGGGTGAAGGTATTTCCAAAAACGCCTGTTCCAGAGAAGGTTCCTCCAGCTGGAGTTCCGGTAAGAACTGCCGGGGTGGCATCATCTTCACAGTATGGATTTACCAGCCCTGTGAAGCTAACGATAGGCAATCCAATAATAGTAACATTTTGAACATCCGTATTGGTACACCCATTACCATCTGTATACGTGTAGGTGATGGCATTGGTACCAACAGCAGCAAGATTTGGATAAAAATTGTTGCCGACAATTCCATTACCGGAAAAAGTTCCGCCTAGCGGCGCCCCCGTCAGGGGAACAGCGGCTGTATCGCTAATACAGTGAGGCCCTCCCAAACCAGAGAAGCTAACCACTGGCAGGCCGACAAACTCGACAACAACCTGATCAAAGTCCGAACAAATTCCATTGGTTTCCGTCCATTGGAAGGTGTAAACACCCATAACCGAAACAGTAGCTGTGGCACCTGCGCTATTGTTAGTAGGGTTATAAATGGCTGTTCCCGGACCGGATGCAATTGTCCAAAGCCCTGATCCAACACTTGGAATTGCTGTAAAACCAAAATCCAAAATCCCACAGCCAAAACCACCCGCACCCGCATTGGTATTTGGGGTTTCTGAGAATATGACGGTTACATCATCAAAATCGGTACAGGGCCCGTTTGTCTCCGTCCATCTAAAAACATAGGTTCCGTAAGAAGTGGCTGTAACAGTAGCTCCAGAAGCAGAAGCATTTGGGAAAAAAGAAACGAATCCAGGGCCCGTTTGTTTGGTCCATATCCCGGATCCAATGCTCGGTACAGCGCCCAGCGTAAAATTCAAGTCACATTCATTTCCACTTGGCCCCCCATCTGCGATGGGAGCCTGATCATAAGATACCGTAATCTCCGCAAAATCCGAGCACGTGCCATTTACCTCTGTCCATCGGTACGTATAAACTCCATATGCAGAAGCCGTTGCCACAGCAGCTGGACTATTGGCACTCGGTGCATACCCTGTAGTTCCAGGGCCTGACACCTGTGTCCATGTACCAATACCAACACTTGGAGTTGCTCCAAATGTATAATTAAGATCACACTCGGCAGATCCCGCTCCGGGATTAGCACTAGGGTCCTGATAAAAGTTCACAACAACATCATCGAAATCAACACATGCTCCATTGACTTCTGTCCACCTATAGGTATAGGTTCCAAAGGTCGTCGCTGTGGCAATTGCAATGGCATTATTAGCATTTGGCGCATATGAAGAGGTTCCAGGTCCTGCCTGCTGAGTCCAGGTTCCAGTGCCAATACTTGGGACTCCGCTAAACTGATATGTGAGGTCACATTCATCCCCACCAACGCCAGCATTTGCCGTGGGCAGAGGAGAGTCAACCACCACTGCAATACTTACGCAGCCAAGAGACCAGGTGCTTGAGAGCGTATTATATGCTCTCAGATAATACGTACCCGTTGAGGGAGCGCTAAAAGTAGCTCCAGAACCGAGCACGGTACTCGTACCGCATGCCGTTCCCTGCCAGTACCATATCACGTTTGAAGGTGAAGGTGGGCTTCCCACTCTTGTCAATGTTACGTTTCCGCATTGTGGTGAATTACTGGTTATCCCAGTTGGATTAGCAGGGGTCATCACTTCCCCTTCCAAATTTATATCATCAATGGTAAATCCAGGAAATGCTCCGGTACCGCCATTATCAATCCAGCGATAACCGATATACACAACGGCATCGTTATTCATTGGTCCCGGCAACACGAGATTACTTACAGTAGCTGTAGGACCTTGATTCTGATAATTAGTTGAGTTTACATCGAGAAAGTTCCCGAACACGCTCCCCGTAGTTGAATACACCAATCTTCCATAGTCCACATTAGTCTGACCAACGCTTTTCCAATTAAAAGATATTCTAAGTGCCTGGTAGCCAGCAGCGTTAAACTGCCGATAGGCAATACGATTACTTGTTCCGAAATCTCTGTTGTATTGACAATATGTGGCGTCAGAACCAACAGCTAAACTGAACGCGCCGTTAATCGCACAGCCTCCGCCGTTTGTGATGGTCCACCTACTTCCTGATCCTACCGTATTCCACGAACACTGACCCGCAAGAGTAGCTTGTGGACCGCATGCGTCAAAATCTTCAGTGAACAAACTGGTAAATTGTCCATAGCTACCTAATGGCAACAGAATCAATAACCCAACAACTATATTATGGAACGTGCGGTTTCTCACTTTAATAGCATAGCATCAACTCCAGCTAATTTTATTGCCCTGCCCTGCCAAATAATATTTCGTTCAGCTTGAACCAATTTATCGTCAAAAAGGGTGCTTAGGGGCATGTTGTTACGAAGATTGTAAATTTATGTTACAATGTCAATAGTTTTTCGCCTAAACCTCTTAATCAGAGACGAATGTTGGTGTACCTGATTGAGCGAAGCTGTGAACACAGGAAGGTTGAAGCTCCTGGCAGTAGCTATTCCCATGGAGGACAACTTATCTCTCAGTTCGCTATCAGAGGCAACCAGGCATATTTTGTCATAGAACATTTCAATCTCACCG
>DTRI01000100.1 GCA_012966015.1 Flavobacteriales bacterium
GAAGATCTTCTAAAACATTAATTCCAGTGGATTTATTAGGGGTAGGCTCATTATCTGGAGTGGTTGCTTCATTTAAATTCTGAATTTCGACATCAATCAAATTGCGCACGATGGATCGAAGCCGTTCTTCTTCGGCCGACAAAGTTTGTTCATCAATTGTTCTTTTTTGCTTGACAACTGCGATTAATTGTTTTATATTCTCTCTTAGTACTTTTTCTTGTTTTAAGTTCATCGTAAAACCCCTCTTTCCATAATTAGTGTTAATACTTCATCAGCCACGGATAAATCCATATTTTCTTGACGTTGGATCATTTTTTTCTTTTTTTTTCTCTCCGGATAACCTAATGGTGCCGAATATCCTTCGACACTACCTCCGGCCATGCTAGACAATTCATTTAAGCCAGTATTCAAACCTAAAATAGATAATACATCAAAAACATTGTCTTCGCCAGTAAAATCTTCTAATAATTCAATCGCTTCTTCGTCTTCTTCTGCTTTACCTAAAAGATAACGCATATCAGAGGCGTGAAAGTCGCGTGGGTCTTTTCCAACACCCTCCAAGCTGGGCATCTCGGCTTTTAGCGGAGATTGGGATAATAAGTCCATATAATATGAAGAATGGGAAATAGGTTCAATTGCACAATCATGTACCGGCATTAATCGCACGCCCTCCTTAATATATTGTTCGGCTTGGTTAAATCGTTCCACATCCTTTCCTTTTTTGCATACTCCTAAGAATATATCTGTTCCTGGCTCTAAAGGCCCTTCGTCACCAATAAATTCATATGTGGCTGTAATTGGTGACGCATGGGAAGATACTTGTACTTCAACATTCGGTAAATGCGAAACTAAAGTATCCCATATCTTTTTCGAGTCTTCTGCGGTGATCTCGCGGCCGTTGGGAAGCTTCCGACCTGATTTTAAAGGAGAAGAGATCAAAATCACCACTTTATCTGCTCGCTCAGCATATTCTTCGACCATTCCAAGGTGGCCGCGGTGTGGAGGTTTAAATGCACCTGGAATAAGGGCGATTTTCTGTTGTCCTGCTGCGGCACCTGCCGGATCCGCATCTTCATTGTCAGTAAACTCTAGATCGGCGCCGGCTTCGTCCTCTTCCTCATTCACTTGTCCAAAACCGCCGGCAAGATTGCCAACAATAAAGTCTCCGGTGATTTTGACTGGATTTGAGCCGAAAAGCTTTTCATCTCGCATAACTACTCCTTCATGATTCATCACATCCCCCATTGGGCTTGTTAATGATTGCAAAACATCGTTTCCTAGTACTCTAGTGGCGTGCATAAGCACGGCGCCGTAAATTGCGGCTTCAGCATCAGCATCTTCGATTAAATCGACAATAGGAGTATCCCCCTTTAAGATATTCATGTATAATTGCTTGTGCAACGCATGCGTTTTACTGCCATCCTTCAATGTAACGACTTTATAACGTGGATTGGTTGCTTCAGAGAGCCAATCTTTTAAAGACTTGGTAATTTCACGGTCATCAGATACCCTTACAGTAAAAGGTTGCGATAGAGTGGTTGAGAAGTCAATATCAGTCATTTTTTCGGTTGGAACCGACCCATAGACCTGAAAACCATGTCTTTGAGCTACTACATTGAGCTTTTTGACTAAATTTTCCATTACTTTAGGGTCATAAGGTACTTCGACACTAGGGGCTTTAACCCCCTCTGGACGCTCCATACCGGGGCGTTCTTGGCCTGATCTGGAGTGGATTTTGTGATAAAATTGGCTTAATCCGTGAATTGCAAGGAAATTTTCGTCATATTTGGTCACATTTGTCGTTCCTTCGACATATTCCGTGTTTAAAAAACGAGTTGGGTCCCCCCCAAAGGCCTAAATCTTCCAATTCTGACTTAATATCGGGCAATGCTACGTTTAAAATGGTTAAAAGTGTCCGAATTGCCGGTCTCATGCCATGTCCTTCGGGAAAACGGTCATCAACACGGTCCATTGTGATTCCTTCGATGTCTATTGGCTTTAAAGAGCCCCGATCAACCGCAAATTGCTTGTTTTCGTCGTCTCCGACCACTTTAAAGGACACATTAACCCCATCTATCTTGACGGCGCCGGCTCCTTTCTTTTCTACGAAGGTTCTAGCCTTATCAAAAAAGTCTAGGAGGTCAGAACCCGAGTTTACCCACCCTAAATCGAAAGGATGGGCCATGTGTCCCGCTGCACCACCCATTATGAGCCCTCATTCAGGCTTTCTTCCAAAATATTAAGCCTCTCCTCTAAAACTTGGAGTTCATTTTGCATTCTGCGTGCAGATCTGCGAGCTTCTTTCAGATGCTGGCGCGCCAACGCAAGACGTCGTTCCTCAGTTATAGATTTAGGTTTAATATTGGAGATAATTTCCTGTAAACCTTGCAGATAGGTAAAAATATTCCTATCATCGAGGCTTTCGTCTAAAAGAAACCTATTCCAATCTTTATTTAAAGACATTATTCGGTTTCCTTCTTACTTGGTGCTTTTTCTGGCACTTCGACGCGTCTTTTTCTTCGGAACCGCTTCAACAGGAGCCTCCACAACTGGCGCTTCTGGTGCTGGCTGAGCTTCTTGAGCCGGTGTTGCTGCAACAACTCCTGGAGCTTCTTCTTCTCCTCGCGCAGCAAGCCACCTCTTATGGTGAGTGTGTCTTTTCCATACTTTACCCATTTTTCTTTGTCTCCTTCAAGCGCATAACGACTTGACGAGCCACAGTGCGTAATTGTTCTTCAGTAACTTGATTTCCGCCCAGTGCGTTCTTCTCTGCCCGGCGAGTGCTTGCCACATCAGTCATTGAGCCTTTCAATCGCGCTGTGACGCGTCGACTCACTTCTGCCACAAGGGTATCATGGTCAAGGCCTTCGGCGGCTGTCTGTCGGCCGGCGCCTACTGCCTTCACTGGCAGTGCGGCGGCTTTAGCTGCTTGCTGGTCTATGCAATCAACACGGTTTCTCTGAGAATCATAACATTTCTTGCCTGTGCGAGGTTGCCGGGGATCAGGTGACTTTGCGTCTGCATAGAATTCCTGAAGATCTTCTTCCTCTTCGTGGATACGATCAGCATGCGCATGTCGTTGCTGCAGGCGATCCTCGTTTCCCTGGCGCAGCGCAGCGCCTCCCTCTTCAAGTTCTTCGTCTTCGTCGTCTTCGTTAATGGTTTCATTAACATAGGCTTCATCACCTTTCTTAGACCCGCGCTTCTTGCTACCACTAGTCGTGATTTTCTCGCCCTTGCTGGGATCTTCGAAAGCCTTTTCGCCTTTCTTCGTTTTGCCACCCTTCTTGGTGGTATAATCCTCTTCACCGGGATCGGTTTTGGATTTATCGCCCTTAGAGGCGCCGGTATCTTTAGCACCGGTTTCGTTCAGAGGCTGAAGATCAAAATTAAATCCCCAGGCTTCTGAGAGGAGGGTGGTTAATTCTCCATTTCTCCATTCTTTCGTAGACATCGTTTTTATAGCTCCTTTTTGTAGATGTTCATAATAAATAGTCTCTTTTAGACTGTCTTCCCAATCTCTGAAAACTATTGATGCTTGATATGCTTGAATTTCCATATTTCGCATGTGTGCATTGTTCTGTGCATAGCCTTGTTCGCCCATTCCTTCGGTATTTTCAAAATCTCCATTACATTTTTGTGTATGGTGCATTAATTCGTGTGCTAATGAGCGTAAAATATCTTTTGGATGCCGATTTGTAACATATATTGTAATCGATTCCCCCTGGGGATCATAAAAGCCTGTTTTTCCGAGAGGATTAGAGGCATTCTCGTCATCTTGGCGCAAAAACAGGCGCGGTGGCCGTGAAAATCTCATTTGTTTTTTAGCAAACGGCATAAATTGCTGAATTAGAGTTTTTAATTCGTCCATATTCTAAATAGGCTCCATATCAGCGTTTAATCTCCGAATGTTCCTGCGCGGGATATTAGTTTTAAACTAGGAGTGAAAAATTCCATTTCTGTTTTGGAGCCGGCTAAAGGCACTACCACAGATATGGAAACCATGCGATTGCCTTTAATTTCGTTTTTGATCTCCATAATAATACCATAATGAGCTTCCCAATCATTAATTTCCCGCAGCCACTTGGACCATTCTACAATATCACCAATTTTTAGTTCTGCGGCGCTTAATTCTCCAAATGAAGGTTTATCATCCATTATAAACAACTACCCACGAACAAACACCTTTTTGTAAAAAGCCATTCATTTTATTATAGGCATCGTCTTTGTGCAAGTAAGGACCATCAGATGTTAATTCCTCCTTTTCCATATCAAATTTATAAA
>DTRI01000101.1 GCA_012966015.1 Flavobacteriales bacterium
ATCAACCCAAATGCTGCTCCCATTTCTGATGGCTCCCAATTGTATCCCACCTCCTCAAAAACAAATTTGGCATCGTAGCCAATTCCATCCACATCCACATTAAAGCGGTTTTCAATCTTTTCCGACTCCACAAACAAGGAAGAGCTCCTCCCCCAACTTCTCAGCAGGTTTGCTTTTTCCCGATATTCGTCAGAGTTCACCGCCATCAATCCGCCGTTGCCGGCGCAATTGATGACATGAGAGCCATAAAAACTCGTAGTGCTAATATCTGAATGTTGACCGGTGCTTTTGCCCCTTAATGTTCCGCCCAGTGTATCAGCAGAGTCCTCAACGATTTTTAGATTGTGTTTATCAGCAATCTCCTTGAGCACATCCCAATCAGGAATGTTGCCCAATAGATTAGGAATCATCAAGGCCTTTGTCTTGTCTGAAATCAGCTCTTCCACCTTATTCACATCCGTGTTGTATGTTCCTGGCACCACGTCTACAAAGGCTGGTTTTAATCCAAATTTTAATAAGGGTGCAACGGTTGTAGAAAATGTCAATGCCGGGGTAATCACTTCGTCTCCTTTTTCAAGACCCAGAACTTCAACCGCCAAATAATTGGCTGATGAACCTGAGTTGAGCATGATGCCATGCTTCTTCGAGAACAGGTCGGCAATTTTGCGCTCAAACTCACGCACATGCTTTCCCATTTGGGTCGATGTACGCAAGACATTTACGACTGCTTCAATCTCTTCTTCTCCATGAACAGTTTTTCCGTAGGGAACGTGGATATAATCTTCTTTCACCATATCAGTTTGCGAATTTATCTAAATAATCATTCACAGTTGAAAAATGAAAATCCGGATACTCCCCCATGAATTTATCATTTATTAATCCTCCCATGAGTGGTCGTGCTGCAGGCTGATTGAGTTCGGCAGTCGAAAGCTGTTCCATCTCATATTCGGCCTCCGGAAACCTAGCCAAAATAATCTCTACCAGCTCCACACGATTCACGAAATCTGTACTATTGATATTGTATATGCCTGATTTAGAATCGGTAATTAGCAAGAATATTGCCCTGGCTACATCCCAGGCATTTACCGGAGTGGCATACTGATCGACTGGCAATTTTAGCGTGAGTTTTTGACCTTCAAGGATTTGGTCGACAATTCTAATGACAAAGTTTTTCTTGCGCTCTTCATCTCCATACACATTGGTTATTCGAATGACAATGCTTTCCGGCAGCTCCTTCAGAACAGCGCGCTCAGCATCGAGCTTGTGTTTGGCATACACGCTCACCGGGTTTACGGCAGCTTCCTCGTCATAGGGTCCATCTTCTCCATCAAACACGTAATCTGTAGAGATGAAAACCATTTTAGCGTTGAATTTTTTGCACAAGGCAATCACATTAATCGTCGATTTCACTGTTTTCTCATAGCTCTCCTCCACGTTAGCTTCACAGTAATCTACATGTGTTAGTGCGCCACAGTGCACCACAACATCCGGGCTAAAAGCATCCACATCAAAATTCTCAGGATTTTCAGGATTTAAGGTGTCAAAATAGCTCAGCTCTCCGGTTTGATAGGAGAAGTAGGTACCGATTACACGGACGTTGGCTTGTTCTGAGAAATGTTTTAGACAATTTCCCCCTACCAGACCTGAAGCACCGATAATTAGAACATTCATATTAGGCTATTAAATTAAAAGGGGCTGTTAAAATCTTCCAAGCCCACAAAAGACCGGTCTCGTTCCGACATATTTGGATCTGTATTATTCCACTGGTGTCCGAACGAATTCCATAAAATTCCTGTATCCGACTCCTTATTGTACACAGTTGTGGTCATATACACCAATGTTGCTAAATCACTAGTAACTTCAAAACCGTGCGCCACTCCTTTAGGAATATAAACTGCATTTCTGTTGGCTTTACTCAGCTCCAGCGCAATGACCTTTTTGTACGTGTCCGAATTCTTTCTTAGGTCCAGCAGGACATCAGTAACGGATCCTTCAACAGCATAAACCAGCTTGGCATGTTCGTGAGGTGGCAGCTGAAAATGCATACCCCTGATTACTCCTTTGACAGAGGTTGAGTAATAGCTCTCTACAAACTCACTCTCCAATCCATGCTCAGTAAATGAGTCTTTATGCAGAATCTTAACAAAGTCCCCTCTATCATCTTTTGAATACGGAAGGGATATTACAAATGCTCCGGATATTTCTGTTCGGTTTAGCTTCATTCTGTACCGAAATACTCTTTTATTTGTCGTTCAGTGATACCAATGGGATCGTCTTTGTATGTAGAGTACCAATCCACTGTCTTATTGATTGCCTCAGCGGAGCTCATTTTCGGCTTCCAGCCCAATCTATCTTGAGATTTGGAAATATCTAGTTTCAACAACCCCGCTTCATGGGGAGCGTCAGCATCAGTGCCAACTTCGTATTCACCGGCTCCCCATCTGTCAAGTGTAATTTTAACCAGATCCTCCACAGACAGCTCATCCCCTGGTGATGGGCCGAAATTGAATGCCTCTGAAAATTGTTGTGGTTCTTCATCCATCTTGGCACCGAGCAACAAATAACCATACAGTGGCTCCAGCACGTGCTGCCAAGGTCGGGTTGAGGCAGGGTTTCTCAAATTGAGTTTTTCCCTAGCGTCCAGAGATCGTACGATGTCAGGAATAATTCGATCTTCAGCCCAATCACCTCCACCAATCACGTTACCTGATCTAGCCGTAGCAATAGAAATGTTGTGATCATCATAATTGTCTGGATGGAAGAAAGACTGTCTGAATGATCGCGTTGTAATTTCTGCACATGCTTTGCTAGAGCTGTAAGGATCAAATCCCCCCAGCTTGTCTGATTCTGTGTATGCGTAATCCCTTTCCAGGTTTTCATAAACCTTATCTGTTGTTACAACCACTATGTTGCATTTCCGTGTTAGCTCTCTAGCCGCATTCAATAGGTTGGCAGTGCCAAGCATATTCACTTCAAAGGTATCCAGAGGCGTGTTGTAAGATCTTCTTACCAAGGATTGTGCGGCGAAGTGAAAAATGAAATCTGGCTGATATTCCAGTAATTCTTTCTCCAGGTACTCTACATCGAGAATGTCGTGTATTATAGATTCACATAGATCATCTCCTTCTATAAGATTATAGACGCTGGGCTCTCCCTCGGGTGCAAGTGCATAACCCTTGGTTTGGGCCCCCAATACCTTGAGCATGGCCAACATCCAGGATCCTTTGAACCCCGTATGGCCTGTAAGAAATACTTTCTTGCCCTGGTAAGTGGATTTAAGTATGTCAAACATAATCGGTTCCTTATTCTGGATCGCGGAAGTTGTTTACCAGCATTTCCATTTAGGATCGCTCTCCCACATATCTTCTAACTCCTCCATATCTCTCAAGGTGTCCATGCATTTCCAAAACCCTTCGTGCTTATGAACCACAATTTCCCTGTCAGTAGCCAGATCCATGAGCGGTTGTCTTTCCCACATCGTTTGGTCGGCATCCTCCTTCAAATGTTTAAAAACATCTGGCTTGAGCACAAAAAATCCCCCGTTGATCCATGAACCGCTCTCTTTAGGCTTTTCCACAAAATTCGTTACCACGTTATTCTCATCCGATTCTACAATCCCAAACCTGCTACCCGGCTGTATAACAGTCATTGTTGCAATCTTGCCATGGGCCCGATGTTCCTTAACAAGGTCATCGATATTCACATCAGATACCCCGTCACCATAAGTGAGCATAAAATCCTCCTTATCGACATACTTTTGCACTTGCTTAAGTCGGCCTGCTGTCATTGTTTCCAGTCCGGTTTGGACCATAGTTACAGAAAAATCATCTGATTTTGATACCAACACCTCCATTTTATTGGTCTTAGTGTCGATAGTAATGTCTGAATTCACCAAGAAGTAATTCATAAAATACTCGCGAATCATATGACCCTTGTAGCCTAAGCAAATCACAAACTCCTTGTGGCCATAGAACGCATAATGCTTCATTATATGCCATATAATGGGCTTGCCGCCGATTTCAATCATCGGTTTGGGCCTCAAATGCGACTGTTCCGCTATTCGCGTACCCAGGCCTCCCGCAAAAATTACAACCTTCATTTCCTAATTATTAAGGGTATCAGACAAAGTTAAAAAAGTTGGCACATAAACGTGCGGTAGATCTATATAGTGTATGAAGTTGTCCAAAGTTTTTCTTCATGCCTGCAAAAAGTCCTCATTTTTCGGCTAAAAACAAAAATATCAGACAACTTCAATCAATGAAAATCCAGCTCTGAAAATCGCTCTTTCCTCTTGATAAAATATTCGAATACCACGCTCCTTTTATATACACCCGTTTTGTTGGGATTATTCACCAGCTTTTGAACCTCCCGCCGCTTGGCCCACCACTTGGGTAGGTAGATAAGAAAATGCAGGTGCGCTTTGGCTATGTTGATGTACTCCATAAAATTTCCGGAGAGAAGGACTTTTACCTGATACACCAGATCGAGGAACATGCGGAATGGTATCTTCCAGATAAGCTCACTCATGGGCATATTCTTCAAGTTTGTGATCAGGCTGTTTCTAAAATTTCTGTAGATCTTTGCCGGACTTCCATAAGCAATGATATGTCCGCCCACGTGATATACTACCGATTCGGGGCAAACCATGATCTTGTATCCCATATTTTTCAAGCGCCAGCACAGGTCTATTTCTTCCATGTGCGCGTAAAAGTTATTGTCCAATCCGCCTGAACGGTGGTAAAGCTCTGATCTGATAAAGAGACAGCCGCCGGTGGCCCAGAATGTTTCCCGCGTATCATCATATTGGCCGTTGTCCTCCTCCATAGTAAAGAACATTCGTCCCCGGCAAAAAGGATATCCGAAGCGATCTATGTATCCACCTGCAGATCCTGAGTATTCAAAGCGGCTTTTATCGTCCCAGGACTTAACCTTAGGCTGACAGGCCGCGATAGTCTCATCAGAATCCATGAGCTTAATAATGGGCCGGATCCAGTTGTGGGATACTTCAATATCCGAGCTAACCAACACATAGTATTCATTGGATACATGTTTCAGGCCTTCAACATATCCATTGGTAAAGCCCTTGTTCTCGGTAAGGGTGATGATCTTTACCTCAGGAAATCTTTCCTTCAGTAATTCTTGGGTATTATCCTCTGAAGCATTGTCTATTACATATACCTCGAAGTCATCGTAATCGCTGGCCAGGATAGGCGGCATAAACTTTTCCAGCAATTCGGCACCGTTGTAGCTTATCACAACTACACCTACCTTTTTCTTAGTATCACTCATTTATCTCTCTGTGAGGTCGCAATATTAAATACTTTATTTCAATCCTGAAGAACAGCGTTCTATAAACTGAGGAAAGCGGCTTTTATTATTAGGAAAATATTATGTGTTTTTGTAATTTCGCACCCCGATAAAATAAATATAAAATGGCAAAAGGAAACAGAGTTCAGGTTATTCTAGAGTGTACGGAGCACAAAGATAGTGGCCTACCCGGAACATCCAGGTACATCACCACTAAAAACAAAAAGAATTCACCGGATAGGATTGAGTTGAAAAAGTACAATTCTATCATGAACAAGATGACGCTACATAAAGAGATCAAGTAATATTTATTATCATGGCTAAGAAGGTAAACCCAATACGAAATACCACTAAGAGCAAGGATTACGTCAAAGTGATTAAAACTGTTGTATCAAAAAAATCTGGTGCCTACTCGTTCAGAGAAGAAATAATTCACAAAGACAGGGTACAAAAATTTTTTCAAGCCAAATAAGTTAGGGATACAAAGTGAAAATTTATTGAGCTTCTTTCTTTATTAGAAGGGAGCTTTTTTATGCAATTAAGTTTTAGTTAGCATGGGGTTTTTCGGCATATTTTCCAAAGAAAAGAAGGAGGAGTTAGATCAGGGTCTTGAGAAGAGCAGCCAGGGTATATTTCAGAAGATATCGAGAGCTGTAGCTGGCAAGTCGACAGTTGATGAGATTGTTCTGGACGATCTAGAGGAAATACTGGTTTCTTCTGATGTTGGTGTACAGACGACAATCAAGATCATCGGCAGAATCGAGGAGCGGGTAGCAAAGGATAAATATGTAGGCGCATCAGAGCTCAACTCAATATTACGGGATGAGGTTGCGGCCTTGCTGGAAGAAAACCAATCTTCAGATCAGACCCAGTTTAGCATTCCCGAAACAGATGGGCCTTATGTAATCATGGTAGTTGGCGTGAATGGCGTGGGAAAAACCACAACAATCGGGAAGCTCGCGCATCAATTCAAGAAAATGGGAAAGAAAGTGGTTTTGGGAGCTGCTGATACCTATAGGGCTGCGGCAGTTGATCAGTTGGTAATATGGGCCGAAAGGGCGGACGTTCCAATTATCAAAAAAGACATGGGCGCTGATCCGGCATCGGTGGCCTTTGACAGCGTGCAGTCAGGCCTGGCGCAAAATGCCGACGTGATCATTGTAGATACAGCCGGTAGGCTACACAACAAGATAAACTTGATGAATGAGCTGAGTAAGATCAGGAATGTAATGCAGAAAGTTATTCCCGACGCTCCGCACGAAATATTGTTGGTGCTGGACGCCTCAATAGGTCAAAATGCGATAGAACAAGCAACACAGTTCACCAAAGCTACTGAGGTAAATGCATTGGCGCTCACAAAGCTCGATGGAACAGCCAAAGGAGGAGTGGTGATTGGGATTTCTGACCAATTTCAAATACCCGTCAAGTATATTGGCATAGGCGAAAAGATCGAAGACCTGCAGGTCTTCAACAGAAAAGAATTCGTCGATACCCTTTTTACTAACTGATTCGGTCATATGAAATCTAAGACTGCGAGGAGATCTAAAATCAATGTAATAACTCTTGGATGTTCTAAGAACATCGTAGACTCGGAAGTGTTAATGGGTCAACTGAAGGCCAACAAGCTGGATGTAACCCATGAGTCGGATGAGCCCACTGAGACAGTAGTGATCAACACCTGCGGATTTATAGAAAACGCCAAGCAGGAATCATTGGATACAATTTTGAAATATGCCGCGGCCAAAGAAGCCGGATTGGTTAAAAAAGTTTACGTTACCGGATGTTTGTCGGAGCGATATAAAGATGATCTCATCGATCAAATTCCAGATATAGACGAATATTTTGGAACCCACGATCTGCCGAGATTGCTCAAGGTACTCGGCGCTGATTACAAACACGAGTTGGTTGGAGAGCGTTTGCTGACCACTCCGGTTCATTATGCGTATTTAAAAATTGCTGAAGGCTGTGATCGCCCTTGCTCCTTTTGCGCGATTCCCATAATGCGTGGAAAACACGTTTCCAAGCCCATCGAAGTGTTGGTTGCCCAAGCTGAAAATCTGGCAAAAAACGGTACCAAAGAGCTGATATTAATCGCCCAGGACCTCACTTACTACGGGCTGGATATTTACAAAGAGCGGAAGCTTGCCACCTTATTGGAGAAACTTTCTGAAGTTAAAGGAATAGAATGGATCAGGTTGCATTACGCATTCCCCTCTGGTTTTCCTGCGGATGTGTTACAAGTAATTCGTGAAAAGGAAAACATCTGCAATTATATAGATATCCCATTGCAACATGCGAGTGACAGCATGCTCAAGTCTATGCGCAGGGGAATTACCGCCAAAAAAACGGAAGAGTTGCTCAGCACATTTAGGAAGGAAGTTCCCGGCATTGCCATCCGCACCACCTTAATCTGTGGCTATCCTGGAGAAACTGAGAAGGATTTTGAGGAGCTTAAGGCATTTGTGAGAAAGTATCGCTTTGACCGGCTTGGCGTTTTTGCCTATTCGCATGAAGAGGACACCCACGCCTTTAAACTTGCTGACGATGTTCCTGAGGAGGCCAAACAACAACGCATTGATGAAATTATGGAGATCCAGCAGGGTATTTCCTTAGCGTTAAACCAGGCAAAAGTTGGTAAGACGTTCAAAGTTCTCATAGACAGAAAGGAAGGTGATTACTTTATCGGCCGCACCGAGCATGACTCTCCAGAAGTTGACAATGAAGTTCTAATAAACGGAACTGATCAATACTTGAGAATCGGAGATTTTGCCAATATCGAAATTACAGGCGCCGAGGACTACGATCTCCACGGAAGAATTGCAGAAAAAAAGTAACTATACCTCTACCTCGCTACTCACTTTCATGTTACCGATTACATCGTCAGCGAACTCAGAGCATTTCAGTAGTGTAGCTCCTTCCATAAGCCTTTCAAAGTCATAGGTAACTCTTTTATTGCTGATAGATTCTTCAATTCCTTTGATAACCAGATCAGCCGCTTCCTGCCAGCCCAAATGCTCCAGCATCATTACGCCAGAAACAATTACAGAGCTTGGATTTACTTTGTCTAAGCCTGCATATTTGGGCGCGGTACCGTGTGTAGCTTCAAAGATTGCAAGGCCAGTTGCAAAATTAATATTGGCACCAGGAGCAATACCGATTCCTCCTACAGCCGCCGCCAATGCATCTGAGATATAGTCGCCATTGAGGTTGAGTGTAGCAATGACCGAATATTCAGCGGGTCTCAACAATATTTGCTGCAAAAATGCATCGGCAATCACATCTTTGATGAGCACTTTGCCAGCTTTTAGCGCCTGATCTTGCGCATTGTTCGCAGCATCAGATCCGTCCTTCTCGGCAATTCTGTCATATTCAGACCAGGTAAAAACCTTGTCACCAAATTCTCTTTCTGCCAGTTCATATCCCCAAATCTTGAACTGCCCCTCGGTAAACTTCATGATGTTTCCCTTATGAACCAATGTTACGGATGGTTTCTTTTTGTCGACGGCGTGTTGAATTGCAGCTCTAACCAAACGCTCTGTACCTTCTTTTGAAACCGGCTTAACACCTATAGATGAAGATTCTGGAAAACGAATATTCGTTACACCCATCTCCTCCATCATAAACTTCTTTATTTTATCCGCTTCAGGTGTTCCTGCCAACCACTCGATTCCTGCATAGATATCTTCAGTATTCTCTCTAAATATCACCATGTCTACCAGCTCCGGACTTTTTACCGGTGAGGGAACTCCTTTAAACCATCTAACGGGTCGTACACAAGCATATAAATCTAAAATTTGCCTAAGCGCAACGTTCAGCGATCTCATGCCGCCACCTACAGGTGTTGTTAATGGCCCCTTAATTGCCACGAGATGCTCTTTGATCGCCTCTGTGGTTTCGTCGGGCAGCCAGCTGTTGGTTTGCTTAAAAGCTTTTTCTCCTGCGAGAATTTCCTTCCAAACTATCTTCTTTTCTCCATTGTAAGCAACATCTACAGCAGCATCTATTACTCGAACCGCTGCAGCCCAGATATCAGGGCCAGTACCATCACCCTCGATAAATGGGATAATAGGATCATTGGGTACATTTAATTTTCCGTTTTCTGATGTAATTTTAGTTCCGGCCATTTTCTATTTGTTAGTTGTTTTTAACGGGACAGCAAAAGTATGACGTTTATGCTTACTATCCATCCCCCTAAGCCACAGTTCATCTTATAATAGTACAGATTGGTCTAATTATGCGATCATTAGGTTAATAACCGAATATTTCCTCCAGCGTCAGTTCTTTTACCTCACCAAATTTCCCAATCTCATCGAAATCTATATTTTCTCTATTGGCAATTAAAAGATAGGTGTAATTGTCCTTCTTTATGTGTGTATTAAAAAAGGTCTTGAAGTCCTCCAGGCTCATGTTCTTCACCTTTTCATAAACTTCCTTCCGGTAATCATTATCTATTCCTCGTTCTTTATTGTTCAGATAGGTCCAAAATATCGATCTCTTGGTAATTCTCTCTGACTCAATTTTCTTTAATATTGCCTCCTTGGCCCCATCGAATTGCATCTGAGCCTCAGGCATATTATGCATAAGCTCAATGAGCGCAGGTGCTGCTTCCCTGATCTTGTCAGCTTGTGTTCCCACGTAGGCAGCAACGTAATGAGATCTATCTGGTAAACCCGGACTTGAAAAATATGAATAGGCTGAATAGGCAAGTCCTTTAGCTTCCCGTATTTCCTGAAAAACTATGGATGACAAACCACTACCAAAATATTCTCCGAAGACTCTGCCATATGACAACAAATCTTTATTGAAGATTTCATCCTTTGCTATCATCAGCATTTCCGCCTGCACCATATCATAGTTAACAAAGTATACCTTGCTCTTGGTAACCTCGAGTTCTTTGTAGATTTTCATTTTGGGATAGTCCAGCAATTCTGGCTTAATCAAATGATGTTTCTCTACCAGCATTCCCACCTCACTCATTTTGTTCTGACCATAATAGAATACATAATGCTTGTAATCATAAATTCCCCTGATCATCTCCACCAGCTCATTTGGATCAATATCGCGTAATTGCTTATTAGATATATTGTCTGAAAACGCTGAGCTGGGTCCATACATTGCGAAATTCCTCAAGCCGCCACTCAGTATTCTTCTCTTATTGAGTTTGTTGTCGGCTCGCTTTTTTATAATGCCGTCAATATAGTCATCGAAGGCATTTTGCCCCACCTTCACTTCTGCCATAACGTGCTCCAGCAACTTCATTCCCTCTACCATTGTTCTCTCTAACCCACTGATGTAAACGTACGACCTCCTACTCCCGGCATGTACATCCATGGTAATACCCAACTTATAAAACTCTTCCTGCAATTGGGCTGGGGTATATTTGCTTGTACCGAGGTATGGAAGATAGTTTACTGCCAGTCCGAGTTTTTTATTGTGGTCTCGGCCCATATCCAAAACATAATAGAGACCGAAAAGTTCATTCGTGGTATTTTCAATGTAGTTTAAGTCGATACCAGAGCGTAGCGTTTTTCTTTTTACGCTTTCATCAAAGTTTAGGTAAGCCGGGCTTAATCTGGGTGGCTGCATCTTGGCAAACTCTTGTAGAAATTCAGACCTATCCTCCCGATTCAGCTTCAATGGTGTTATGGCAGGCTTCGTTACCTTGGCAATGGTGCTGTCTTTTCCAGTTCTTTTATAAACAACCAGGTAATTATCGTTGTAATGTTCATTCGCGAATTTTATAATCTCCTCTTTGGTTATGGATCTGATACCATCCATTTTTTTAACCTGATCTATCCAGGGGATAGAGTGAACAAATGCGTCAACATATGTAAATGCCACCCAGTTGGTTTCTCCTCGCTTGATCAAATCCAGCTCGAGATCGTTTATCACAGCTGGTAACAACCAATCTCCAAAGTCACCTTTCTTTATTTTATCAACTGATCCTAATAAGAGGTCTTTAAGTTCCTCCAGTGACTGCCCTTCTCGAGGCTCCGCGTAGAAAAAGTGTACACCATAGTCTTTTAAGAACACAGGCGAACAGCCGCCACTCAGTACTTTCTGCTGTTGAACAAGAGACAAATCTATAACTCCAGCGTGACGATTGCTAAGCAGCATGTCTATCATGGTTACCATCATTTCGTGGTCACTATTAATACCATTAAACCTATAGCCTATGCGAATACTCTCTTTGTCGGGCCCATTTACCTCACGAACTATTTCCCCTGTTATAGGACCAGCTTCAATACTCTTATAAGGTGGCACTTCCTTTCTTTTCCAGTCACCAAAATATTGATCAATCAATTTTATGGATTCTGATGGGTTGACGTCTCCAGCCAGGCAAATTGCCACGTTATTCGGTACGTAGTAAGTGTCAAAATACTCGTGTATCTTCACCATTGACGGATTTTTGAGATGTTCTGAAACTCCAATCGTACTTTGGGTGCCATATGGGTGATTGGGGAAAAGTCCTTCAAAAAGCGCCCTCCACACTTTTCTGCCATCACTGTCCTGTCCCCTGTTAAATTCCTCGTAAACCGCTTCCAATTCCGTGTGAAATAGTCGCAGAACCAATTTCCCAAAACGCTCTCGTTCAATCTTTAACCATTTCTCGAATTCATTGGTAGGTATATTGTTAATATAAACTGTCTGTTCATTGCTGGTAAATGCATTGGTGTTTTCCCCTCCTATTTGTGAGATCATCTTGTCGTATTCATTGGAAATGGCAAAATTGGAAGCCAATGTAGAAACACTATCGATCTTCTGGTAGATTATAGATTTCTCCAAGCTATCATTTGTTGAACGGTGCATTTCATACAAATTCGATATCTCCGCAATGAGCGGCTCTTCCTTCTCCCAGTCAATTGTTCCAATTCTGTCGGTACCCTTAAATACCATGTGTTCCAGATAGTGCGCAAGCCCTGTTGTTTCAGGTGGATCATATGAAGATCCTGCTTTCACCGCAATGCACGTTTGTATGCGGGGTTCATCTTTATTTACAGAGATATATACTGTAAGTCCATTCTCCAAGGTGTAAATTCTAACATTTAGATCATCATTTGTCACATACTCATAGGTATATCCGTTTTCAGTGGCAGTTTTAACCACATATTTTTCCTCCTCCTTAGTTGAACACGATGCAACAATTGCCAATGCTGCAAGCAGCAATACGGGTAATTTGAATTTTCTCATCCTATAAATTATTGATTCATTAATGGGCCTGATAATAAATTAGCTATTCTGCTTAGAAGTCGATGTCGAGATCTAACTGCTCTTTAAGTTTTGAGATTGAAGGGTTTTTTTCGGCCATCCTCTTGAACTTCTCTATTGAAGTGTATGGCTTTTTTGCTTCATCACTTTGGGCAATAATGGTTGATATCGTTATTTGAGCCAAGCCCAGATGCTCTTTTAAATGTGAGGATAGATTCTGTTTTTCTTCATGAATCTCCTTCTCCTGAACTTTGTTGTCAATGGTTAATTCAAGTTCATTATTGTCTCGAATCTCAGGGGCCCTCTTGGTTAACGTACTGTATAAAGAATGCTTTCCTTGTTTCTGAATTTCTTCGGCATATTCCCTCCATACTCTTTTCAAATCTTCAATGTCGATAGTCTTTAAATCAATGCCCACTTCCTCCTTCGATTCTACTCCAGCACCCGTACTTTCACTATTTTCTACTTCCTTTGATTTTTTAGCTTCCTCCTTCTTGGCGCTCTTACTTAAACCACTTAACGAGACGGTTCGAGAACCTGATTTTGTTTTGTCATCAGGGATGGGCTTTTCCTCTTCATCCTCCTCAGTTACCCGTTCAGAAATTTGTTCCTGCTCTTGTTTTTCTTTCGTGCTTGCTGCTACAGGTTTCTCTTCTTCACTACTCTGTAGCTCCGACTCAGCTTTCTCCGATTCACCAACCTGTCCGTCCGGTAGGGCTGGCTGATCAGTTTTTGCCGTTTCCTCCTTAGCATCAATCTTCTTATCCTCTTCTGGTTTGCTCGATGATCTGGCAGCTATCGAATCGTAGGACGACTTTGGCTCAGCGATTGTTTTTTTTTGAACGCTTTCATCCGGACTATTAATGGAATATTCCTTGTCCTCTTCTTGTTTGCGTTCATTTATGGAACAGAGCTGCATCAATGCAAGTTCAACTGTCAGCCGTTGATTGATCGTATTATTATAAGTTATATCGGCTTTACTGGTAATAGTCAGGGCATCCAGCAGGAATTCTGTGGAGGAAGATCTTGCCTGCTCCTCATACTTTTTTCCAATACTGGCTCCCACCTGCAGCAGCAGAATAGTTTTACTGTCTTTACAAACCAATAAGTTTCTGAAGTGCTCCGCCAACCCAGTAATAAAATTGTGCCCATCAAATCCATTATTCACTCTCTCGTCAAAAATCAATAGAGCTAAAGGAATATCATTGGCCTGTACCGCCTCATTGATTTTAAAATAGTAATCGTAATCTAGAATATTTAGGTTTTCAATTACAGTATCATAGTCGATCATGCCACTCCCAGAGGTCACCATTTGGTCAAAAATAGAAAGCGCATCACGCAAGGAGCCGTCAGCCTTTTGAGCTATTACATGTAATGCATCCTGCTCGGCGTTAATCTCCTCGCTCCTTGCAACATATTCCAAGTGTACGGCAATATCACTAACTCGAATTCGATTGAAATCAAATATCTGACACCGTGATAAAATAGTAGGGATAATCTTCTGTTTGGATGTGGTAGCTAAAATAAATATGGCATAGGGTGGTGGTTCTTCAAGTGTTTTCAAAAAGGCATTAAATGCGGGTAAAGACAGCATGTGAACCTCATCAATAATATAGATGCTGTATTTACCAACCTGCGGGGCAATCCTAACCTGGTCAATCAGGTTTCTAATATCCTCAACATGGTTGTTTGAGGCTGCATCCAGCTCATGAATATTGAAAGAATGTGACGCGATAAAAGAAGTGCATGATTCGCATTTATCACATGCCTCAATATTGTCGGATATGTTTTCGCAGTTAATTGTCTTTGCCAAAATGCGGGCACAGGTGGTTTTTCCAACCCCCCTGGGGCCACAGAACAAAAAAGCCTGTGCCAGATGGTTGTTTTTGATGGCGTTGATAAGGGTAGATGTAATGGTATCCTGGCCAACAACGCTTTCAAAAGTAACCGGCCTGTATTTTCTTGCAGAAACAACGAAATTCTCCATCAAATTCCTCTTAAAATCAAAGGATTACAAAGATATCATTAATTTGTATTTGCCCAATTAATAAGTATCTTCGCAGCCCGAATAAAAATGATGTAT
>DTRI01000102.1 GCA_012966015.1 Flavobacteriales bacterium
CATTACCCAATTCACGGCCTTTCTCATCAGTTCCATTACAAAGAGATCTTTCTTAATTCTTTCAGCCTCCAGCTGATAGGCCAAACCCTTTGTGTAGTCAAACAACCCTCTGTCATATACATTGCTCTCCTTATGAATGTAGCTGTTGAACATGCGTTTCCAGAAGATATCTTCAAAGGTTCTGCGCTCAGCATCATTTTGGCGATTAAATACTACTTGATTTGCAAAAACATATCTCGCCTGCGGATAGTAGATCCAGAATAAAGCAGTTTTACCTACTTCGTTACCTGAGTCATCTTTCTTGGCAGTTATTGTGTTAATTCCAATAATCCTAACCTCCATGACAGACCGCTGATTATCGAAGAACCAGTCTTCTTTTAGCTGATATTGTTTCATGTCTCCAGACTCTATCTCTTGTATTATCACCTGCTCTTCCAGTTCACCAGTTTCAAAGTTCTCCACGTATTGTGTATCTACAGAAGACATTTTCGCCAGAAGCTCATCCTTTGTCAATGGCGATTTAAACTCATCGTCAATCACATCGTAAGCGGTTATTGTACCCTCATTGATACCGTCCTGAACAACCTTAAACAATGACTTAAAATTGCTTTTGGCTTCAAGCGGATAAAAAAACGGGTGATTGATCTTCTCTCTTAGGTCAATGGTTCGCCAAATTCGCTTATTCCACATTACATCTGCTTCCCTGAGCGAGGCATAAGAAATTACCTTTCTTGTCGGCGAATGTTCAGGTATGTAAATTCCATCCAGTACATCCTGTGCTTTGACGTTATTTTCAGGTATAATAAACAACAACCCCAATGCAAACAAAACCAATCTCACCATGTTTTTCATCTGTTTATGTGTTTAACTTTATTATCCTACGTTGTAATTGAAATTTTTATACGTTTTCAGGCAAGAATTGGTTACACAACCTTCAGTGTGACACCAGTAATCTTTTCCGCCTTGGTTTTTGGCGATTTAGCCCTAACATTTTCTAAGATAATCCTCTGGCCCCTCTTCGCCTTTTTCAAGTACTTCTTCATATTAGTGGTTAGCCTGTTACTGTTAGACTTTTCCGTAACAAAAAGTCCTCCAACACTAATAGACATGTCAAATGATATCACCTTAAATGGCAATTGAAAGTCAAAGTTTTTCATCTTCGCCAATACCCCCTTGGCCACTTTAAGCTTACCTGTTGTAATTTTACCCTCGCCTTCAATACCCATAAACGAGGCAATGGGTGGAGGTACTCTCTTAACACGGAATGGCTTTTTACCCATGTTCTTGAATTTACCACTACCAGCCACCATTTCCGCGCTCACACTCACAAAACACTTTCCAGCAGTCCTAACCACTACAGTGTATTCGCCGGGCTTCCTTCCCTTTCTTATTGACCCGCCACCGCCACTTATACTGGGTTTTACCTGGTCAGGAGGAAAACCTGAAATAGAAACGGTCACAGGGTTATCAGGGCCAATGTAAAAAACGTTCATTTTATCCGGAGACACATTTATACTAGGCTCGGCAACTTGATATACTGACTTGAACGCATATTCCTTGGTACCCTGCGTAGTCTTTTGCATTACAATACCCTCCCATTCTATAATTCCTACTGTAGTAGCAGCAGCTATCATCTTTCCTCTACCAGATTCTATGAACAGTGAATCAAATTCTCCAGCCATTTCATAATCTCCTGAACCTACCGTATCGACATCACCAATTAAAATAACAGGAGCAGTAAGTGAATCAGATGCCGCGAGAAATACATCTGCTTTGAATGTATCTCCTTTAGTAACATATGTTTTCTCGGGAATAACAATTGCTTGAACCTTGTTAAACGGAATAGAACCCGCGTCAATCTCCAATTCAAGATATGCTATAATCTCCGCTTCCGCATTTCTCACGGCACTCTGCATCTGGGTGAGGTTACAGATTACAGCGATAGCCGGCAAGTGCTCAAAGTGCTCTGATTCCCAGGAGTGCTGAACTCCTTCTGCATCCATAGGAGGATCGGAAGTATCCAGTGAATTGAGAATAGCCATCTTGAACCCTTCATCCTTCGGTTTTACATAGTCAACTAAAGTATTCTTGAAGGACTCCATCTCCCTTTTCAGTTTGGCTCCTTTCATTTGATTCATCATGAGGTTTGCTACAATCTCAAGATCAGATTTGTTCTCCACGCCCTCCTTAACCGACATTCTCCTTTCGGCTTCCTCCCTGTCGCTTGGTTCCAATCCATCAATTGAAATGATTATGTTAATCTTAATGTCTTCTATGTACTGGTAAATGGCTTCAGCTTGTGTTTTAACAGTATATGCTTTCCGCTTCCATGGTCCCGCTTTTACAGGATTCTCGGCCTCAGCTCGAATAAAATTTGCATAGATTTTCTCATTCTTCTTGGCGAAATTTGAAGTGGTCTTCACCAATCCATGATTAATGATAACAAAAGCGTCCAGCACTTCTTTTGAAACGTTCAGTGCCAAGAGAGCAATAAGCACTAGATACATCATATTGATCATCCTCTGCCTTGGGGATAATTTACCAGTGGCCATAGTCTATCGTTTATTTATTCGTGCTTATTATTAAAACGTCTGTGTTGTTACGAATGGGTTTATTCCACAGCATTATTCTGCTGAGGACAAACCTCCGCCGCCAGCGCTGACGCTGCCGACGTTAACATTCATCGCAGCAAGCATATTACCATAAATACTGTTCAATGCGGCCAGGTTATCACCTAGCTTAGAAACTTCATCTCTGGACCTTCTTGCACCCTCGGCAGAATTTTTAAGATTCTCCATTACTTCAGTAACACCCTGATAGAATCCAGCTACAGCCTCTGTTCGTTGCTGAGATTCCTGTGCTTCTCCAGCGTAGGAAGAATTAAGAGTAGAGAGGCTCTGTGTTAATTGCTTCATCTGCTCAGTCATTGATTGAGTTGCTTCAGAAGTTCCGGCAAGTGAGTTGATAGTATTAATTAGCTTCTCGTTTGACTCTTTCATATCCAATTCATACATGGAGTTCAACGTTGCCAAATTTCCAGTAAGTTTTTGTATCTGATCGTTATAATCTTTGGCTGTACCGGAAGATGACGCAATTTCACTTAACGCGCCCACGGCCTGACCATAAGCACTGTTCATTTCGTTCATCTTACTTGCCGCCGTTTCCATACTTGCGCTATAAGAATCGGTAGAAGTTGCAATGTTGCTTAAATTATCCTTCACACTAGCTGATGCACTAGCCAAATCATCCATCGCTTGATTTCCCTTTGAGTAAGCATCGCTCATAGAATCGATAGACGTTGATGCTTGCTTTACCTTGTCGGTATAGTCATTTGTTGCTGCTGCTGCGTCAGATAGGTCTGTGAGATTATGTGCACTTTCACTCAAACTTTTCATCCCTAAGCTCAAACTACTGATAAGCTCCGGCCCAATTTTCGCGTCTTCCAACATTCTATCGAGTTGTTCGGTTATAGGTCCTTTAGGTAGATACTCCGCGTCATCAACTTCACCAGTTTCAAGATCATCAGGGTCTTCCATGTGGGCCAATTCAGGATAAACCAACCCCCATTCTATATCCTCGTGAGGTGGTTCAAAGGCGGAAAAGAAGAAAATTATTGCTTCCGTTCCCAAACCAATGATAAGCATAGCACCAGCACCAGGGTAGTGCTGAATTTTAAAAAGTGCTCCTAAAATTACAACAGATGCACCCCATCCATATAAGTATGCCATGAATGTTTTTCCCTGCGAAGTTTGTAGTCTATCAACTATTCCCATAACTAGATTCTATTTAAATCTCAATATTATTTAACTATTCTTATGATAAAGTTTCACAAAACTATCAAAAGTCCTTAGAAACCAATGGATATTATCGAAAATTTCTGGATAACTGGGTGAATCTTAAATATTATCACCCTTTGCTCTTCCCAAAAAGGTCATTACATTCCTGAACCCAATATAACACTTCGCAGTATCCTGATACTCATAGGTTCTGGTTCCGTTCTGCAGGTAATAACCGATATCCTTCCATGATCCCCCACGAATCACCTTTCTCTTCAATGCAGGAGGGTCACTATCTTTAGCATCATACAGGTAATCTGGATTTAAGTCATGCGCAAAATTGTACGCAGACTCATCAAATGCATTGCTAGTCCATTCCGCAACGTTTCCAGACATGCAGTACAGGCCAAATTCGTTTGGAGAATAGGAAGTAACTATTACAGTGTGAAATCCACCATCATCAATATAGTTCCCACGCATCGGCTTAAAGTTAGCCAAGAAACAACCATTACTATTTCTGATGTAAGGACCACCCCAGGGGTATGGAGACAGGTCCAATCCACCTCTGGCAGCATACTCCCACTCTGATTCTGTAGGTAGCCTGAAATCGTTGATCATAATTCCACCATTCCTATACAGGAAGCTGTTCATCAACTCCGATCTCCATATACTAAATGCCCTGGCTTGTTTCCAGTTAACACCAACAACAGGATAGTTGTCATAAGCTGGGTGCCAGAAATACATCCTGGTCATCGGCTCATTAAAAGAATATGTATAATCATGAACCCAAGCCAAGGTGTCTGGATAAACAGATATAATATCTTTTATAATAAATACCGATCTGTCCGTCATGCCTTGCTCTCTATTTGTTTTCTTAGCTGCCTGACGAAGGTCTATCCAATAATACTCGAAGTTGAGTTTACGTGTATCTATTCTCTTTCTGCGATAGAATCGCTCGTGATCTGGATAAAACATCTGTGTTAAGGCTTCACGCTGTTCATCAGATTCCCATTCTATCGGAATATCCCAATTTAGCTGAGGTGGATCTATTTCTTCATCATATTTATCCACCATAATAAGGTAGTCCTCGCTTACCTCTTCACCTAGAATTCTTCTGGCCAGTGAATCGCGTACCCAATGAACAAATTGACGATATTCATTATTGGTAATTTCCGTAATATCCATATAGAAGGCTTGTACTGATACCGTCTTTGCCTGGGCAGTTTGTGTGTAAGGAACATCTTGATCGCTAGGACCCATGTGATAGCTTCCCATAGGAAGATACACCATTCCATAGGGATCTGGCTGATACCATAACCCTCTACCAGCAACACCTAAAAGTTCGCCAGATTGTCTGCCACCGCCACCACATCCCCAAGCCACTACAGCTATAAGTGATATAAAAAGAACTCTCTTTTTCATGACTATCTCCCGTTTAAAGTTGTGAATTTACGTATTCTTTTAAAAATTCAAATGAATAACTATAACGCTAGCTATCACCATAAGGTTACAAAAACCTGACATTTCTATATTTCTGAGCGGTTACTTTTTCCGCCACTTTAAAGCAATATCCTATCATTATTTCGTGAGTGCCCGTGCTAAATCCGCGCAATCGTTGCAACATAATGTCATATGAATATCCAACCTTTAGGTTGTTCCACTGAATCCCAATCATTGGAACCAAAGCGTCGACATCGAGCATCCTATAGGAAACGCCGCCCCAAAACTGATTATTGTACATGAGCAACACGTTCAGATCAATTTGATGCGCCACGGCACCATCGTAGTTGTACCAAATTGAAGGTTTTATTTCTAGTGTCGAGTTCAACCTCTTGGTCATTCCGGCAGTGACATAGATGTGCCGTTTGAGATTATATGCTATGCCTGCATATTTTAATGTCGATTCTGTTAATTGTGTAGAAGAGATGCCAGCATAAAACATATCCGTTTTATACATGATACCTATGCCGAATGTTCCTGCGCCTGCACTTACACCAGAAGCTGGTATAGACTCATCGCTACCATCGCTAACAAATGGGTTCAGGAGACTTCCATCAAGCGATTGATTCAAAAATCCTCCTTGCAAACCAACGCCCAATTGTCCTGGCCCAACGTTGAAGCGAAAATTTAGCGCTAGCTTTGCACCGAACTGGTTAGAAAGCCCAATTTTATCAGTCCATAAAGTTGCACCTACTCCCAACCCTGCAATCAACGGAAATTTAATCGGAGCCTCGATATTGAATAGTCCTGTTTTCGGAGCACCTACAAAGCCCGTCCACTGATTTCGATACAAGACGTTTGCACAAATCGCATCATTCATTCCTGCAATACCCGCGTTGACAGGCAAAATATTGAACATATTTTGGCTAAACTGCGGCTCCTGCTGCGCAATACCGAGAAGTGGCGATGCTACAAAGAATATTACAATAAACCTTTTTGCAAACCGTATCATGATCTGGAATTAAAACGCTAAAATAAGTATAATTATTTGTTATAGCTATACGAAAGTTTTAACACTTATCACCATAACTTAACATTAGCTGCCCCCGAATGACTAATGCATAAACCAAATTTATGCCCAAATTATCCCATTTATCAACCTGAAATATTTCTCTGTAATTGGTCAGTAGGGCGGCTTCTCCATTCCTAGCTGAGTTTTTTATAGGCCTGAAGCCATCGATCGGGAACTTCGTCTTTCAAAGCAAGTTCATAATCCTGATAGGAACATGGGATCAAATGATGCCTTTCATACTTTACCTTTTCATTGGCCGGATAGGGAACATTCATCCACCACCTGTCGCTCTTATTGCTTCTGTAAAATTGTATCTCATGGTTTCCATCTTTGATAATCGCCCTGTATTTCGTGTATTTTGATTTATCACCAACTGGGTAGTCTTTCTTGCGATTGTAAAAGCCCTCGATAAAATACCAGATCATTTGTGCGATAAGATGTGCTGTCTGGTGGTGATGGTCAAAGTCGGGGTTGAATTCGTAGACTCCCACCGTTGTGAGCTTGTCGCTCATGCCCGCATACCGCATTATCTGGCATGCTTCTTCGCCGTAAAAACCATTTGGTGATGTATTTTTATTTCCCGGTGCGTCTGACTGCCTAATTGATGAAATATCAAAGCTCAACACATCGGCATTTCGCACTATTGGCTCTACCTCCTGAATGTTATTCTGAACGTATCCCAATCTGTAAACGTCAAAATACAGTTTATTCATCAGCTCCAATGCGTTCTGATCGACCAGATAACTCTGGTATCCAATATTGCTGTAATTGAACAAGTAATTTGGCTGATGAAGAATTATTTTGCTCAAGAAAGATTTTGAATCGAGCTCCTGCCCGGCCACACCCAAATCAAAAGTTGAGCCCACAACGGCCATATTAATGGTCTGCTTTACATTTTCGTAAGCCGCGTAATTGGCGTAAGTGAGATCCTGGCTACCTCCAATTATAACAGGCACTATGTCTTCCTTTATCAATTCGCCAATAACAGTACTAAGGGCAAAATATGTATCCTCAATTTTATCACCTTTGGCAATATTGCCAAGATCCGTAATCCGCACCTTGAATGCTCCCTGATACAGCTGGTACAACTTGTTCCGAACATAATCAGGTCCATCGGCACAGCCCTCGTTAGTGACTGCATTTCGATCTTCTGATACGCCAATAATTGCGATGTCGGTATCCTTTAAGTCAGGGAAAGATGTGTCGGAGGTATAGGTGCTTAGGATTTCCCCTAAGCTGGTTGACAAGTAATCTTCTTTGTTATCGAAATTTGTGGTATCAATTGGTTCAAAATAGAGGGAGATATCCATTTAACTTTTCTTTTTTGTGAACCGGCCTTTTTTCTTGGCAGGTGCATTGGCAGCAATTTCCAAACATTCTTCAAGTGTAAGATCTCGAGGCTCCTTGTCTTTAGGTATTTTGTAATTATTCTTACCGATAGATATATAGATGCCATAGCGACCTTTGAGCACCTGCACTTCTTTATTCTCTTCATATGTTTTCACAACACGTTCACGGTCAGCTTTTCGCTTTGCCTCAATAACTTCAATGGATCTTTCTTCGCTTATCTCCATAGGATCGTCTTCTTTTATCGAGTAAAACTTATCATCATGCTTTACGTAAGGCCCAAACCTGCCAATCGCAGCTATAATCTCTTTGTCCTCATAAGTTCCTGCTGTTCTCGGCAGCTTAAACAAATCCATAGCCTCTTCGAACGTGATAGACTCAATAGACTGATTTTTTCTGAGACTCGCGAATCTCGGTTTCTCCTCATCATCCCGATCACCAATCTGTATTATTGGCCCATATCTTCCAATTCGTGTAATTACCGGCTTTCCCGTTTCAGGATCATCACCCAACATTCTTTCGCCCGATGCTTTTTCGGAAGTTTCTTCAGTGATCTTGACACTGCTATGAAACGGACCATAGAATTCATCAATCATTTTATTCCACTGCTTTTGTCCTTGAGCAATTGCATCAAATTCCAATTCGACGTTGGCTGTAAAGTTATAATCCATTATATTTTGAAAGTGCTCCACCAGGAAGTCGTTTACAACCATTCCTATGTCTGAAGGAAATAATTTTGCACGCTCGGCGCCGGTAATCTCCTGTTTAACGGCTGTCTCTATTGCTCCGTTTCTCAGGTGTAACAGTTTATAATCTCTCTCCTCACCTTCCCGATCTTCTTTAACAACGTACAGTCTTTTCTGTATGGTGGAAATTGTTGGCGCGAATGTAGACGGCCGTCCAATTCCAAGCTCTTCCAGTTTTCTTACCAGGCTTGCTTCGGTAAATCTAGGAGGGTGTTTGGTAAATCGCTCCGACGCAGTTATTTCATTTAAATTTAGAATCTGATTCAATGTAACGGCTGGCAACAACGGCTTCTCAGCTTTTGCGCTATTTCCAATTGTTTCTGTGTTGCTTTCGTCTGTTGACTCGAGATACACTTTTAGGAAACCATCAAATTTAACAACTTCACCATTTGCAATAAAGTTCTCTTCTGCAGCAGAAACATCAATAGTCACGACAGTTTTTTCCAGCTGCGCGTCACTCATTTGAGAAGAAATAGTTCTCTTCCAAATCAATTCATATAGTCTCTGCTCCGAGTTATCTCCACCTGCCGTATGCTGATCCAAATAGGTGGGTCGAATAGCCTCATGAGCTTCCTGCGCACCTTTCGACTTTGTTTGGTATTTCTGAATATTAACATACTGATCACCATAAGATGTTTCGATTTCTTTTCGTGCCGCTTCGCTGGCGGAGTCAGATAAATTTACTGAGTCCGTTCTCATGTAAGTGATCTTTCCAGCTTCATATAGTTTTTGCGCTACAACCATCGTTTGTGCCACAGAATATCCCAATTTCCGGCTGGCTTCCTGCTGAAGCGTGGACGTGGTAAACGGAGCAGATGGTGATTTCTTTGATGGTTTTACTTCAAGATTTTTAATGCTAAAAGTTGCACCCTGACATTTGGTTAAAAACTCATGAGCTTCACTTTCTAACTTAAATCTCTCTGATAAGTTGGCCTGCAAATGTGTGATCTTATCACCTTCTGGCACTGCAAATTCAGCAACCACCTTGTAGAATGATTCATTTTGAAAGGCATTGATTTCCCGTTCTCGTTCAACAATCAATCTCACTGCCACTGACTGTACCCGTCCTGCAGAAAGTGATGGCTTTACTTTCTTCCAAAGAATTGGAGAGAGTTCGTATCCCACCAATCTATCCAGCACCCGTCTCGCTTGCTGAGCATCTACCAAGTTCTTATCTATCCCACGTGGATTTTCAATGGCTTTTAGTATCGCTGTCTTTGTAATTTCATGAAACACAATTCGCTTCACCTTGCTCTCATCCAACTTCAGCGCTTCCTTTAAATGCCAGGAAATTGCCTCTCCCTCACGGTCCTCATCAGTTGCAAGCCACACAGTTTCAGCATTATCGGCGTACTTTTTTAATTCATCAATAACTTTTTTCTTATCGGCGGGAATTTCATATTTTGGATCAAAGTTGTTTTCTGTATCTACAGACAACTCTTTTGTGAGCAAATCTCTAACGTGTCCGAAACTAGACTTAACTACATATCCCTCACCTAAAAACCCTTCTATAGTCTTTGCTTTTGCCGGGGACTCAACGATTACCAAGTTCTTTTCCATAGCCTATTTTGTTGAAAGCATTGCCGTTTAACGTAAATTATTCATTAAAGGTTATCTTTTGTCATTCGGCAACATCATGACTGATTGTAGCAACTTATTCTGATAAAGATCCCACCAAATATTGGAGAATCCAACGCCTAACATTCAAAACAAAGAGTGCAAAGGAAATGAAATCAAGCTCTATTTTCCAAATTATTATTTGAATACACTTAAAATAACGACGAATGTGTTTCGCTTAAACGATTGTAACCAATTGCTGTTTTATGCCATTTTGTCATGAACACATTTATATATACCTTTGTAATTCGATTTTTTAAAGTTTAATCATGAAAAACGGCGAGATTGTGTTGGATGAAGCTATTCAGGGGCAAGCCTTGAGTTCGGATAATAATAGTACCGGATCTAAGAAAATGTATCTGGAGAGCTATGGATGCCAAATGAATTTTTCTGATAGTGAGATTGTTGCTTCTATTATGAAGGATCAGGGGTACTCCGTTACGGATAACTATAAAGAAGCGGAGCTGATCTTTGTTAATACCTGTGCTATTAGGGAAAATGCGGAGACCAAGGTTAGAAACAGGCTTAAGGAATATAACGCAATCAAAAGGAAAAATCCGGGAGTTGTAATAGGGGTTTTAGGCTGTATGGCAGAGCGTCTTAAGTCCAAATTATTAGAAGAAGAAAAGTTGGTTGATATTGTAGCCGGACCAGATTCATATCGTGATCTACCCAATCTGCTCAGCCAGGTTGAGGATGGCAGAAAAGCGGTGAACGTAATACTCTCAAAGGAAGAGACCTACGCAGATATTAGTCCGGTAAGATTAAGTAAAAACGGTGTTACCGCTTTTATCTCAATAATGAGAGGTTGCGATAACATGTGTTCCTTCTGTGTAGTGCCCTTTACCAGAGGCAGGGAGCGCAGCAGGGATCCTGACACCATTATTGATGAGGCGCAACAGCTATACAAAGACGGGTTTAGAGAAGTTACTTTATTGGGACAAAATGTCGACTCCTACCTCTGGTACGGTGGTGGACTTAAGAAAGAATTTAAGAACCTGTCACCAGATGAGCAGTTACAGAGCGTAAATTTTGCACAATTATTGGAGAAGGTAGCTAGTGTAAACAAAGAACTGAGGGTGCGTTTTTCAACTTCTCATCCTAAAGATATGACGGATGAGGTACTACACATGATGGCAAAACACGAAAATATCTGCGATTACATTCATTTACCTGTTCAATCAGGAAGCTCTGAAGTATTGCAAAATATGAACAGGGGATATGATAGGGAATGGTACCTGAACAGAATAAAGTCTATTCGAGAAATAATTCCAGGATGTGGCATATCATCAGATTTTATCACGGGATTTTGCGACGAATCAGAGCAGAACCATAAAGAGACTTTGTCTCTAATGGAGTCGGTTAAATACGACTTTGCTTATATGTTCAAGTACTCTGAACGGCCAAATACGCAAGCTGAGAGAAAAATGACAGATAATGTCGATGAAAAGAGCAAAAAAGAGAGATTAAACGAGATAATTCAGCTACAGCAAAAACACTCTTTTGAAGCTAATCAGAAACATGTAGGAAACAGTTATAAAGTATTAATAGAAGGAACTTCAAGGAAGTCAGATGCGGAGCTTTTTGGACGCAATTCTCAGAACAATGTGGTTGTCTTTGCCAAAGGTGAGCTGAAACCCGGAGATTATGCAGAAGTTAAGATAGTGGATTGCACTTCAGCAACCTTGATTGGGGAAGTGCTATAATAAATAAAGCGATGACCATTCAACAAATAAAGCAGCGATTTGAAATATTAGGTACCTCTCCATTGCTCGATAGAGCAATAGACACTGCAATGCAAGTGGCCCCTACGGATATCTCTGTGCTTGTATCAGGTGAGAGCGGTGTGGGTAAGGAGGTATTCCCTCAAATTATTCATCTGCTTAGCGCGAGGAAGCACGGCGAATACATTGCTGTTAACTGTGGTGCCATTCCGGAAGGGACCATTGACTCGGAGCTTTTTGGGCACGAAAAGGGATCATTCACTGGTGCACATGAAGCACGAAAAGGATATTTTGAGGTAGCTAATGGCGGAACCATCTTTTTAGATGAAGTGGCGGAGCTTCCTTTACAAACGCAAGTGCGTTTGTTGCGTGTACTTGAAACTGGAGAGTACATAAAGGTTGGCTCATCAAAAGTTCAAAAGACAGATGTGCGAATTGTTGCCGCCACCAATGTAGACATTCCGGAAGCGATCAGCCGCGAAAAATTTAGAGAGGACCTATATTATAGGTTAAATACGGTGCCTATTAACTTAGCACCTCTGCGAGAAAGAAAGGAAGACATCCATTTATTTTTCAGAAAATTTGCTGCGGATTTCGCTGATAAATATCGGATGCCAACCATTAAGCTCAATGAAGAAGCACAGGGGATGTTGAGCTCCTATAGATGGCCTGGCAATGTTCGGCAAATAAAAAATGTAGCTGAACAAATTTCGGTTATTGAAGAAAATAGAAATATAAACAAGGAAGTGTTGTCGAAATATCTTCCTGAAAGTCAAGGTGACAATCTGCCCATATTATTTAGCAAAAGCAGGGCCGAAACGGGAAACCTATCTGATAGGGAGATCCTTTACAAGATTCTATTCGACATGAAAAATGACGTAACCGATCTTAAGAAATTAGTGTATGGAATGCTTCAAGGTAGAGATGGGTCGCAGGGCGTCTCACAGGAAGGACAAGAAATACTAAAAGATATGATCAAGGCAACAGATGCTGAATCTTCATCAGCAGAGGTATTAAAGCCAGAAGAGTTTCAGCAATCGGTTCCAGCTAGAGAAGAAGATCCTTCACCTAACAAAAGCTTGGAGGAAATGCAGGAGGTGGAGGAAATAATTGAAGAATCTCTTTCACTTCAAGACATGGAAATAGAACTTATTCAAAAGGCATTGGTAAAGCACAAGAGCAATAAAAGTGCCGCCAACGAGTTGGGTATCTCAGAACGAACATTGTATCGAAAAATTAAGGAGTACAACATCAAATAATTTCCACCCAGTTGGTAAAGAATCTAACAGTAATTTGTTCTCTTCTCATTTTGTTGCTGTCTTTAGCAGGTTGCACCGTTAAATATTCTCTCTCAGGAGCCTCAATTCCTGCTGAAGTCAAAACCGTTTCTATTTTATATTTGCACAACAATGCACAGCTGGTTCAGCCTTCCTTAAGTCAATTACTTACGGAAGCACTCAAGGATCGCTTTTTATCAGAAACAAATTTGACATTAGTAGAACAAGACGGAGATTTTAATTTTGAAGGCTCCATCACCAATTACGTAGTTACTCCTGTTGCTATACAAGGAAATGAGACGGCTGCTTTAAATCGGCTTACTGTTACGGTGAGCATTAGCTTCACAAATAGTGTGGACACCAAGCAGAGCTATCAGACCCAATTTTCCAGGTATGAAGACTATGACAGTTCTCAGGATCTTTCGGCGGTGGAGAATGATTTGATAAACTCAATTAATGATCAGTTGGTTATTGATATATTCAATAAAGCTGTGATTAACTGGTAGACTATGAACAAAGATGTTTTTAACAGTTATGTAACTGATCCTTCTAAAATGGATGCCGGCAGCACTTCCGGGTTAAAAGATCTTATATTACAATATCCTTACTTCCAAACGGCTCATCTACTCTATTTAAAAAATCTTTACGATGAGAAGAATATCGGCTATTCAGGACAGCTCAAAGTTGCGGCGGTATATGCTAATAGCAGGAAAAAATTATATGAATTGGTCATGCAAAATGATCTTAGGTCTATGATTCATGTTGTCGACCAATCTACGTCTAAAGACCATGTACAGGTAACAGCAACGGAAGTGAGTCCGCTTGAACAGCAAATTTTGAAAGAAGCTGTGAGTGCTTCTATAGAAATGGAAGTTCAGGCAGAACAAATAGCAGAAGACCCTCCGAAAGCGAAATTCCAGCCAGCAAAGCAGATCAAAAGAAGGAAAGAACCTGATAACAAAGGTCAGTTCACTTTTAACCAATGGCTGACCAAAATAAGTCAGGGTGAGCAACATTTAACAGTGGATCAGAGCTCAGGCGAATTGATTAGCCGTTTTATTGAAAAGGAACCTACTTTGTCCGATTCTCTTAAGACAGAAACAGTTGAAAAAGAAGCTTTTTTCTCTCCTATCGACACGGCCCGCTTGAGCATTATTGATGATGAAGAATTTGTAACTGAAACGCTGGCTAAGATATATGAAAACCAACATTTTTATGAGAAAGCCATCAAAGCATATGAGTTGCTTAGCTTGAAATATCCAAAAAATAGCAATACCTTTGCCACCCGAATTAAAAGCCTGAAGGAGAAATTAAATAAAGAATAACACTAAGACTAAGAAACTGCACTGAATAATGGGATCTTTTATCGTTGTATTAATATTGATTACCTGCTTCTTATTGGTGGCAATTGTGCTTATTCAAAATCCCAAGGGAGGTGGTTTGTCAGCTGAATTTTCATCTTCTAATCAATTTATGGGAGTGCGAAAAACGGCAGATTTTTTAGAAAAAGCTAC
>DTRI01000103.1 GCA_012966015.1 Flavobacteriales bacterium
ATGCCGTGCAGAATATCCCCTCTGAGCATGGAGATCTGATTAAACCCCTGCCCGTAATTGGTAGACGAAGCCTCATTACTTGCCGCGCCCATCTGTTCACTCTCCCATTTATCTGTGATCGCCGTCTTTTCCTGAAGCACTGGATGCCCTGACTTGACCTTTCCCAAGGTATCTATTGCCAAAACGAAGGGCAAGGCCTTGATGCTATCCAATAACGTAGAGTCTTGTGTATAAACGGTGATGCAATTGAACCATTTAGATCTATTCAATAGCTCAAATCCATAGCTCAAAATGGCATTTGTGTAGACGGGATCAACCGGCAAATCTTCTTCTTCCAATGAAATTCCCTGCTTGTCTCTTCTATCTACTGCTTTGGGGGATAGAAAATCCAGTGGATCGGCAATACTGTAAGGGGTGTTGGCCTTGTCGCTAAACGTAACCCGGTACTTTGAGGGTGCCAACTGGGCCAGGGTTAGGACAGGTATGGAGAGGAATAATACCGTACAGCAAATTCGAACGTATCGTCTCAAATTTATTTCGAACATGAACTTAATGCAAGTCGTAGTGGCAATTCGTAAATTTGGGATTCGCCGATTATTGATTACTGTAGGAGTTGATGGTCATGGTGTACTCGTAACCGGCCTTATAGTCTACATCCCAGTTCAAATTGGCATCGCCTTTTTCCCAGTGAAGTCCCTTTTTATAGACCATACCCACGTTCTTGGCATAATACTCCTCAAAGAAATCATAAGTCACCCAGGTATTGAAATCCTGTTGGGCCACGGTTAACGTAGAATCGAATGACAGCCCGCCTATTGTTTTGGGAGCATCAACTTCGGTGTACTGATAGTCCCATTCATCCATAGTGTTAGCTGCATTACCATCCCATATTTTCGCCAGTCTTACTGGAAATATCAGTTTAATAAAGCGTTCGTTCTCTTCCACTTTTTCCGCAGTTGAGACTGTTTTGTTGGCAATCCAAACGTCTTTTATGACCCACGGGTCGGTTACAGTATCCCTCTTGTAGCGCTCCCAGCGCAATGCCTCTCGCCCTTCATCATCGATAAAGGCAGATTCGATAACCTCCTTTATTTGATATTGGTAATTGGTAACTACAGACGGAACATCAAAATCATTCCACACCGTTGAATCCACATCATAGATGATCCAGGAACCTATTTCCACAGGAAAGTAGCTATGCCCCACATCTATCTTTACCGGGTCGTCCTTTTTGCAAGACACAAGTATCAGGATAGCACAAGCTAGGATGGAGAGTCTATAGCTTATCATACGCAATTAAACGGAAATCGTGGTGTTTTGTTATTATGAATACGAATGTACACATTCGACGATGCATTGCTCCCCCTTGATACATTCGCATGGCTAAGCGGTTGCACATACGTATTTGGAAAGACCTTATTCAATGATGCCCCCACCAATGAGGTCATTCCCCTCGTAGAATACTGCAGATTGCCCAGGTGCAATAGCCTTCACCTTTCGCGTGAACACTACTTTAACGCGCTTACCCTTGCCTGAAATTGTACTCATGGCACCAGGGTCATGTGATCGTATCTTAGTTAGAGCCTCCATTTGACCTCTAATTTTATCATACTTGATGAAATTGCAATCTCTAACCATCATCTCTTGCTGCTGCAAGTCTTCTTCATCCCCCAAGACCACCACATTTGTGTCTGGACGGATCTCTGTAACATACTGAGGTATTCCTACAGCGATCTCGAGGCCCTTGCGCTGACCTACAGTATAAAACGGATATCCCTTATGCTTTCCTAAATAAGTGCCATCCACGCCCAGAAAATCCCCCTGACCAACCAGTTCATCCATTTCAGGCACTTTTCTCTTTAAAAAACCGCGGTAATCATCATCAGGGATAAAGCATATCTCATAGCTCTCAGGCTTCTTCGCAAGCGCTGAAAATCCGGCATCAATCGCCATTTGCCTTATGTCATCCTTCTTAAAGCCGCCAAGGGGGAACCTTGTGCGCGCCAAATTCTTCTGGCTCACTCCCCACAATACATAAGACTGATCCTTATTCTTGTCTGTACCGGTAGATACCACCTGTCTGTTGTTCTCCTCTCTCAGTTGCGCATAGTGCCCGGTGGCAAGAAACTCACACCCAAGCTGATCAGCCCTCTTCAGCAATGCTTCCCATTTAATATGTGTATTACACAGCACACAAGGATTTGGCGTACGGCCCGCCATATACTCACCAATAAAGTCTTCAATAATATAATCTCCAAATTCCTGCCGTATGTCCACTATATAATGCGGAAACCCATACTTCACTGCCAGATTGCGGGCATCGTTAATTGAATCCAGGCTGCAACAACCTGTTTCCTTCTTATTGCCACCCGACGAAGCGTATTCCCAGGTCTTCATGGTCATACCAATCACCTCATACCCCTCTTCATGCAGCATCATGGCTGCAACGGAACTGTCAATTCCGCCACTCATAGCCACTAGTATCTTTCCTTTCTTACTCATCTTAGGATATTCTAAATTCCGTCCGTGGAATCAGAACTGCTGATATTTGATGCCAGGTTACTTCTTCTCTTCGCTCTTTTTCTGAATATAAGCGCTGACCTCCTTCTTATTCTTCAGTTGTCCCATGTCGTAGCGCTGTTGGATATCGAGTTCACCGTTGTCATCATAATGATTCCAGGGACCATCCTTGACATTGTTGCGGTAGAGACCTTCGTGAGAAACCTTTCCATTGACATTGTAAAATCTGGTCCACCCATCGAGCTTGTCATCGATATAATTGCCCTCTACTTTCTTGTTCCCAGACTCAAAGAACTGTTTCCAAGCTCCAATCTTATCACCATCCTTCCAGGTCACCTGCTCATAGATCGTACCTGACGCGTAAAATACCGTGCTGGTACCATGTTTAACACCAAGCTTGTAATTCTCAGTTGACACTTTAACTCCCCCGCCATTGTAAAATAACCAGGTGCTATCTCTCTTCTCCCCTCGATACAATCCTTGAGACATTAGTACACTGTCCTTATAGAAGATATGGGCAGCGCATGCCTTATTATTATCATAGTAAACGAACGTGGATTTGATATCACCGTTTTCATAGTACCTTGCCAGTAGAGTCACCGGTCGATCATCTTTGAAGTGGCCTTCGTAAGCAACTTTGCCATTCCTATACTTCTTTATCCAATAACCTTGCTTCAATCCCTGGGCATCTACCTGATTAATAGAATCGCCCGCAGTCTGTGCGAGTATGGCACCGCATGTTACGCAAAGAGCTAATATTGTCCCAATCACTATTCTCATAGGTCTACCATTGATTAAATGGTCATTAATCTCCTGCTCCCTGACAGGTCGTGCTTTGTGCAAAATTAAGCATTCTTGCTACAAGCCAGATGCCAGCTTTTCCAGTCCGCCTACAAATGACTTCCAGGAGAATCGCTCCTTCTCCACCGCGGCGGCCTCCGTGAACGCCTTCTCCATATTGCCCTGGTAAAATTTCACAACAGCGTCGCTTATAGATTTGGGTTCGGGCTCTACCACGTATCCCACCTTGCCATCCGGAACGATTTCCGGGAGTCCACCCGTATTGGTAACGAGAATTGGGCGCTCGAAATTATATGCGATCTGCGTAATTCCACTTTGTGTGGCGCTTCTGTAAGGCTGGGCCACCATGTCCGCTGCACAGAAATAGTTCTTGACATCCTCTTCAGGAATGAACCCGGTTTTCATGATGACCTGATCTTTAATACCGCACTCATCGATCAAATCCATGTAGTATTGTTGATCGTCATAAAACTCACCGGCAACGATCAACTTCACACCTAAAGCCTGAACTCTGTCATCTCCCATAGCCCTGAGCAAAAGATCAAGTCCCTTGTATTTTCTGATAAAGCCGAAGAACAATAAGTGCTTATCTTCTGACCTGATTCCAAGCTTATTCTGCGCTTCAGTTTTGGAAATCTTGTCACCATACACGTCATATATTGGATGGGGCAGAAAGGCAGAAGGGCTGTTTGTAAAAGGTTTCAAGTCCTCTACCACTGACTTTGACATCACTACGAAGCCATCTACATGTTTTACGAAATAGCCCGTCAACATTTTATCGCCCATCCTTTTATCATGTGGAATGACATTGTCGGCAATAGCAACAACTTTTGCATGTCTGCGCGCAGCTTTAGAAATTGAAGCCAGGCAAGGAGCCATAAATGGAATCCAATA
>DTRI01000104.1 GCA_012966015.1 Flavobacteriales bacterium
GATGGAGAGATATTATTATTAAGGCTGGCTCAGGAATTGGAGAAATGTGGTGTAGTTGAGCAAATGCCCACGCTGGAAGGTAAGCGGATGATAATGATAGTAGTGCCTAAAAAGAAATAATATAAAATTGGAGTTATGCCTAAGATGAAGACAAAATCCAGCGCTAAAAAGAGGTTTAAGTTAACTGGTACGGGAAAAATCAAGAGAAAGCACGCGTTTAAAAGTCATATTCTCACAAAAAAATCTACGAAGAGAAAACGTGCTCTTACCCATGTTGGCTTGATCGACAAGACCAATGTAAAGCAGGTGAGGTTAATGATGATGAAATAAGTCCGCCAGAAAATAATTATATAAAAGTATAAAGTTATGCCAAGGTCAGTAAACTCAGTAGCCGCTCACAAGAGGAGAAAGAAGGTTCTCAAAAAAGCCAAAGGGTATTGGGGAAGAGGAAAGAATGTACATACAGTAGCTAAGAACAAAGTTGAGAAAGGCTTGACCTATGCTTATCGTGACAGAAAAGCAAAGAAGCGAACATTCAGAGCATTGTGGATACAGCGTATAAACGCTGGCGCCAGGTTACACGGTATGTCGTACTCAGAGTTCATGGGGAAGGTCATCTCCAAAAATGTAGGGCTCAACAGAAAGGTGCTCGCTGATTTAGCGGCTAATCATCCTGAAGCTTTTAAAGCAGTTGCGGAAAAAGTAAAATAATAGAGTATTATATATTTCATATCGGAATCCCGTACATAGGCATATGTGCGGGATTTCTTTTTTATATACAAATATGATATCTAGGCAATATCGGCGAGTTATTGGATTGTGCTTATTGGCGGGGCTCCTATTCCTGGGTGGGTGTGCTTTGGTAGCTAAATTCTATCCCAGCTCTGATAAGGTGTACGCAAGGAGCATGGTGCATGCACCGTTTGATGTAATTATAGTTCCTGGAGTTCCTTTCGATGGCAATAGCTGGAGCGATGTGATGAAATTGCGCGTGTACTATTCTCTGCATCTGTATAATAGAGGCATTGCCAAAAATATCATATACTCAGGCTCAGCCGTTTATTCTCCCTACTATGAAGGTCGGATAATGGCTTTGTATGGCGCTGCTCTTGGAATTCCAACGGAACATATTTTTGAGGAGATAGAGGCTGAACACAGCACCGAGAATTTGTATTACTCGTATAAAATCGCTCTGAAACATGGATTTAAGAAAATTGCCCTCGCAACAGATCCTTTTCAGATAAATATGATCAGACGATTTCGAAAAAAGCACAAGCTGCCAATTGCATTATTGCCACTAAACTTTGATACAATGAGTACCTACGATAAAATAGAGCCTGTGCTCGATCCCTCATCGGCCTACGACTCCAGCTTTGTTTCTTTACTGAATCGTGAAAGCCTCTTGGAAAGACTGAATGGAACCAGAGGCAAGAATATAGACTTTAACAAGAACTAGGGCTATCTTGGCGCTCTGTCCAGCCGATTAAGTCCCTTTATCGCTAGATCGTAGTTGGTTTCGAATTTTAGCGCCTTGGAATAAGATTCCTGAGCCAGGGAATAGTTTTTCATTTCTTCATTGATTAATCCTATCATATAATGTGCCGTTGCGTATGTGCTATCACAGGTCAACGCGTTCTCAAAATGCTTGAGGGCTGTCTCGTTGTCTCTCAGCTCTTCATACACCAGATACCCTAAATTGTAGTGAGCGTTTACATACCTCACATCTAACTCAATGATATTGTAATATATATCCATAGCACCTTCAATATTGTCACTGTTTTGATAGTGCATGGCCAGCGCATACAACGCTTCTGTACTTTCCGGTATCAGATTAATGGCACTTTTAAGATAGTGTTCACTGATTTTTTCTCTCAGGCCGTAATGAATAAGCCCCAACTGCAAATAGGCGTCGTAATGATCAGGATCATATTCAACAGCTGTTTGCAAACTGCTCAAGGCTCTTGTGGTATCACCAATTTCCTTTAATACAAGGCCATGAATGTAATAAGCTTGCGCATTGTATGGATCTATCTCATTGACCTTTTTCAGATAGGATATGCTCTTTTGCACATTCTTTATGTAGAACTCTAGCTCGGCAAGCTTTACAAAGCCGTCTATATGCTCCTCATCCAGCGCAACGCACCTTTCTAAAGCTTTGATCGATTCAACCACTCTTCGGTATGCAAAGTGAATCTCCGCTTGTGTAAAATGAAATTCTGCCTTTGTGCTATCAATTCCGATTGCAATTTTCACATCGGTCATCGCAGATTCCAGATTACCAGCCTTAATATATGCAACGGCTCTGCTGTGAAAGAGTTCTGCATTCAATCGATCCTCACTGATTTTTGCGGTAAGTAAATCTATTTCCGATGTTGGAGTTTGAACGGAAGCTTCCCGTACCCTCTTTTCGCCACTGTCACCACAGGAAAACGCCCAAAGGCTTAATAGAAGCATACCCCATGCTCTGTACCTCAAAATACCAAAGGGGCTATTTGCTGAAAGCATCGATCAGTGGAGATGTATGATTTGAAAGAACTAGAAAATATTCAAAACCCAAAAGCGGCTTTAATTCTTTGCAGCAATTGCTTCCTGAATATTTGTTTCAATCTCTTCCATTAATTCTGGATTATCCATCAGCAGCTGCTTTACAGCATCTCTGCCCTGGGCTAGCTTGGTGTCACCATAGCTGAACCAGGATCCACTTTTTCGGATGATGTTGTTGTCCACGCCCATATCTACCAATTCACCAGTTCTGGAGATACCCTGACCGAACATAATGTCAAATTCGGCGGTTCTAAACGGTGGTGCCATCTTGTTCTTTACCACTTTTACGCGGGTACGGTTTCCAGTAATGACATCGCCATCTTTGATCTGGCCAATTCTTCTGATGTCCAGGCGAACGGACGCGTAAAATTTCAATGCATTACCGCCGGTAGTCGTTTCGGGGTTGCCGAACATAACACCAATCTTCATGCGGATTTGATTGATGAAAATACAGCAGCAACCCGTTTTCGCGATAGACGCCGTTAGCTTTCTCAAAGCTTTTGACATCAAACGAGCCTGTAATCCCATCTGGGAGTCGCCCATCTCACCTTCAATTTCAGCTCTTGGTGTAAGTGCAGCCACAGAGTCGATAACAAGGATGTCAATGGCGCCGGAGCAAATTAAGTTATCCGCAATTTCCAATGCTTGTTCTCCATTGTCTGGTTGTGAGATAAGCAAATTCTCTACATCTACGCCTAGCTTCTCAGCATAGAATCTGTCAAATGCATGTTCAGCATCAATGAATGCAGCGATACCACCCGCCTTTTGAGCTTCTGCGATGGCGTGAATTGCTAAAGTTGTTTTACCTGATGATTCTGGTCCGTATATCTCTACAACTCGACCTTTTGGAAGGCCTCCTATTCCCAGGGCCATGTCCAACGTGATTGACCCGGTAGGTATCGCGGATACGTCAGCTATTGGCGAATCCCCCATCTTCATAACTGTACCCTTTCCATAGGTCTTTTCCAATTTATCCAATGTAAGCTGTAGCGCTTTTAATTTCTCCTTGCCTGTATCTTTTGCCTCTTTTTCCATAATTCAATAGTATTAAATGATTGCTTTTGTAATGTAATTAATTTGTTGTCGTTTCAATATTCTGAGCATTCCCTAGTATTTGATCTGCATGACTCGTGGTCTTTACTTTGGTAATAATATCTTCAATAATTCCATCTTCAGAAATTACAAAAGTTGTTCTATGAATGCCATGGTATGTTCTGCCCATGAATTTCTTCTCACCCCAAATACCGTAAGCTTTGATTACCTCCTTATCGGTGTCCGCCAACAAGGTGAAAGGAAGCTTAAACAGCTTTATGAATTTCTGGTGCGATTTCTCTGTGTCCGCGCTCACGCCAATTACTTCATATCCCTTTTCCCTCAGTCCAGCGTAATTGTCTCGCAAATTGCAGGACTCCACCGTACAACCTGGAGTATTATCCCTTGGATAGAAGTAAAGTATCACTTTTTTACCTGTAAACCCCTTTAGATTTACGGGATTTCCCTCCTGATCAACTGATTGAAAATCAGGTGCTTTATCGCCGATTTTAAGATGTGTCATGGGTATTTTCGTTCTCAAACAAAGTACGCAAAATAATATTAACGATTTACAGGGTGAGGGATTAATTTATCAACTAAAATTACTCAGGAAAGACAATGTGTTCAACAGAAGT
>DTRI01000105.1 GCA_012966015.1 Flavobacteriales bacterium
TCCTCTGTTTCTGTTGTTATATGCTCTGGAGATAGTGTGTTCCTCGAAGGTGCTTATCAATATTCTGCGGGAACTTATTTTGATACACTTACAGGAGGCAATAACTGTGACAGTATCATAACGACGATCTTAACATTCGCTTCTTCGGATTCATCTTTAACTGCTGCATCTATATGTTTTGGAGACAGCATGCTCCTCCAAGGGGCCTATCAAACTACGGCCGGTTCTTATGTTGATTCCTTTTCGAATGCGGGAGGGTGTGACAGCGTGGTGACCACGAACCTGACCGTATCCAGCCAACTTTCAGTTCAGCTAAGCAGTGACACAACAATAGTAACTGGAGGATCGGTGGTCCTTGTAGCTTCAGGTGGTGCCAGTTATTTATGGAGCACAGGAGACACCGGTAGCAGCGTGACGGTTAGCCCCACATCTACTACCACCTATTGGGTTAATGTTAGCGATTCCCTTGGATGTCTTGGCACGGGGCAAGTAACAGTAACAGTCTTGCCTGCAGAATATTTGGTCTACGTACCAAATGTCTTATCGCTTAGCAGTGTGAATTTGGAGCACACGAGATTATACGTATATGGAAGAGGTGTTGAGTCTCTTGAGCTAATTATCTATGACAGATGGGGAAAGAAAGTATACGAATCAAGTGATGCAAGCGCAACAACACGAAGTGATGGACAATGTTGTGCCTACGGTATTGGATGGGATGGAACTTATAAAGAAACAGGCAAGCCATTGAACTCTGCTGTATTTGTGTATAAGCTGACCGGCTTGTTCTCTAATGGAAAAGAGTTTATCGAATCAGGAAATATCACTTTAATTAAATAAATAAAATATCATGAAAACAATATTAGAGCTTCATATTCTTAGAAAAGCGTTTACACTTTTTTGCATTCTATTGTTCTGTAACGGATATGCCCAGGACATTCATTTTTCGCAGTTTAATCAGGTACCTCAGTTGGTGAATCCATCACTTGCCGGGGTGTTTAGAGGGGATTTCAGAGCGATCTTGAATTACAGAAATCAATGGGTCAACATTGCACCTTACAAAACTTACAGCTTAGGTATTGACGGGGGCCTATTTAAGAAAAAACTTACTGACAAGTATCTTGGAGCTGGGTTGTTTGTCTTCCAGGATGTCGCTGGAGATTCAAGACTGAGGACCACTCAAGTGAACCTGTCTCTTTCGAGTGTGATTATACTTAACAAGCAGCACAGTATCTCTGCTGGTCTTCAAGGGGGTTTTGCCCAAAGATCAATGGACGACTCTGGATTAGAGTGGGGGATACAATATGATGGGGCTGGTTATGCCTCACAAATTGGAGCCGGCGAATCAAGTGTATTTGAAAATTATGCCTTTGGGGACTTCTCCATGGGTGTCTCCTGGAGCTATGGAAAAACGTCAACTAATATGTCAAGTAACGATCATTTCGTTGCCAACGCCGGACTTGCATTATTTCACCTGAATACTCCTAAACAAGGTCTTGGCCACGATAGGCTTCACAGGGAATTTATAGCACATGCTGGGTTCAAAATTGGGGTAAAATCAACGACCCTTTCGTTGATGCCTTCGCTGCTTTATCTTCAGCAGGGCCCACTAAATGAAATCAGCACTGGATTAATGGTAAGGCATACGATCAAGGAGGAATCCAAATATACCGGGCTTTTGAAGGAAACGGCCATACTCTTAGGTGTATACTACCGAGTAGGCGATGCCATTATTCCGTCGTTTATGTTTGAAATGGCAAATTATGCTGTGGGCATCTCTTATGATATTAATATATCGTCATTAACAGAAGCCAGTGAAGGAGCTGGTGGTTTTGAAATTTCCTTTAGGTATATAACTCCAAATCCATTCAAGCGTGGGCTGGGGAGCAAGTATACACCGATGTTATAATGTTTGAAAAAGAACATTGAAGGAAGAACAGCCTTAAGCTTTCGATTGACCAACCGCCATTTCATGCTACCTCATTAAGGGAGGGATGTTTTTCTTCGGTATTTCAAGTTTTCTCCTCGTTTTCATAAACTACAACATGCCAATAGGTCTTAATCAAAATAAATATAAAAGATATATAACATGTTTAAGACCAGCTTATTATATATGATTTAATTCATTTCGGAATTTAGTGGACATGGGGATTTTAATTTTACCTTGTAATAAAGTAAAAGATACTCCAATGAAATACAGAAGCTTATTGTGCACAATATTATTCCTAATCTGCCTTGTTCTGATAGGTACAGCCCAGAACGTTGATCAAAACTTTGTAGATGGACGATTGCACTTTCAAATTGAACCGAGTGCTGATTTTGATCCGGTAACAGACTTGGTGTTGTTTTCTTTGGAAGGTTCGGCATATTCAGTGAAAAGATTGGTCAAGTCACCATCAGGAATGTTCCGGTTCCTGTATAAATTGGAATTTGATCCTTCAAAAGAGCTGCGGTTAGTCGTAGAAGAGTTAGAACAAAATAGTGCAATAAAATTGGTGGAGAGGGTTCCGGTTTTTCAATATCATTTAGCGCCCAACGATTCGCTTTATCAGTCAAATCAATGGTATTTTGGAAATATTTTTGCTGAAGGAGCCTGGGATATAGGTCTTGGAGATTCTAATGTGACCATTGCGATTTTGGATGATGCAGTCGAAATCACACATCCTGACTTATGGACTTCATCCCTTTGGGTTAATGGTGATGAAGTTCCAAACAATGGAATTGATGATGATAACAATGGATATATAGATGATGTATATGGAGTAAATGCTGCTGCAGGAACAGGAGACCCAATGCCAGGCACACCAATTAGCTCATTTCAACATGGAACACATGTCGCTGGTATTGCTTGTGCGACAACAAACAATGTTACCGGAGTGGCGGCTCTTGGGCATGGTGTTAAATTGATGTCGGTTCGGGTTTCAAATGCCAATGCCATGGCAACTGGGTTGTTTGAAGGGATTGCCTATGCCATTGATAATGGAGCAGATATCATTAGTATGTCTATGGGGAATACGTTCTACTCGCAATTGTATCAAGATGCAATTGACTATGCGGATTCTCTTGGTATTATAGTAATTGCATCTGCTGGTAATGATGGTGTGGATACCAAATTGTATCCGGCAGCTTATGATCATGTGATATGTGTTGCGGCCAGTAACTCAGTGTATGGTAAATGGGCGCTTTCGAATTATGATGATGGTACGGGGTGGGTTGATATATCAGCTCCTGGAACAGGAATTCATAGTCTTAGACCCGTAAGTGTTGGAAGTTATAGCAACTTGTCCGGGACTTCAATGTCTACACCGATGGTAGCCGGATTATGTGGGTTAATGCTATCTCAAGATCCAACGTTGACACCTGGTGAGATAGAAAATTGCATTAAAAGTACCGCGACTCCCGCAACATTGGCTTTTTCCTCACTGATGGGTGCAGGGGTAATCAATGCCGAGGCAGCAATGCAATGTATATTAGGGATGAATACTAATACTCTTGAAGAAAATAATGCAACTAGCCATTCGTATTGGTATGACTACATAAGCCACCACTTAGTATTCAATTGGAATGAACGCAATAACACTGCCTTCAACATAGTTGTGACCAACTCTATTGGACAAGTGGTAACGAATACAACGATGACAACCAACACCACTTATTTACCTCTTCAAAACTTAAAGCCGGGCATTTACATTGTTCGTTTAAGCTCAAAAAGCGGCTTTCAGTCCATTAAGTTTGTTAAATCACGGTAATAAGATCACCGTGTGAAATTTGAGTGAACGCCAAAAAAAGTGAGTCGCTCGTGCTCTCACTCTCTCTTCTGTCTTTGTAGCGGGCACAGGAATAGCAAGTTTACCCTTTGTGGTTACCGCACTATTGCTTTTAATAGCATTAAGTTCTCATAGACCTTCATATACAAATCTTTTAAAGTACCCGGAGCCCGCCAGGGGTTTGGTAAATGGGACTTGCCTCCCTGCCCGGCTGTCGCCGTTCGGTCGGCGAGTCCAACAAGGTCGAAGTCTAAGTAAAAGCCACGCTAGCGCGTTGGCTATTTTGTTCATCCTCACATTTTAAAGCTCGCTTTAAACGTTCGTCTAAACAAAAAGCCAGAACTTTCGTCCTGGCTTTTACTCTTTAGTACCCGGAGCCCGCCAGGGGTTTGGTAAATGGGACTTGCCTCCCTGCCCGGCT
>DTRI01000106.1 GCA_012966015.1 Flavobacteriales bacterium
CTACTTTTCCGTCCTTGATAGAAACATCAAATTTTTCTTGAGGTTCAGACATCTCCTCATCTACCACAGGAGCTGGCTCTTCTTTCTCTTTCTCTTTCTCTTTCCCTGAGCCTGCCGAAGTGTCTTTTTCAGGAGACTTGTCTGCCTTTTTTGCAGCTGCTTCACCTTTTGGTTCCTCTTTGGGAGCTTTTTCTTTCTCCTTTAATTCAGCAACAGGCTCCTCAGCAGGCGCCTCTTCCTTTACTTCGTCTTCTGCAACAGGTTCTTCTTTTTTCTCTTCTTCTGATGATTCTTCTGCAGGTGCCGCTTCTTTCTCCTTCGCTTCCTCTTGGGGTGTAGCTTCTGCTTTTACTTCCTCTTCAGGCCCTTCTTCGTTGCTGGTCTCTTCTGTTTTCCCTTCAGGAGCATCATTAGACTCTTCCGTATTTGAAGAATTTTCTTCGTTTTCCTGCTCGTCCTGCTTATCTGTTGGATCGTCTGATAGAATCATGACATTGAATGTTATATAGTATATGTGTTATCTGATAATTAAGCGGGTGCAAAAATATATATTTATTTCATAATAATCACCATTTGTAAATACATATATTCAGAGGGTGGTGGAGGCAAAATTATACCCTTTCGCCAACACCGCTATTTCTTTGGCAGATATGAGGTAATGATATTATGCAGGTAATTAGCGCAAATGAGTGCAATTCCCAGCTTTATTGTACCTATATTTGCACCCCAGAATGAGTCGAGATATTACCGCATTTTATTTCTTTCCTGAAACATCTTTACAAGCCATTTATTTCCTGCAGTTACATATTAAATGTAACAATCAAATAACAGCTGTAAGTAATTTATATATAGATACTTACGGGTTAATTATTGCGCGATGTCGTTAAGGGAAATATCAAGAGTTACCGGCAGCCGGAAAATTGCAGAAAACACCTTCGAATCTACCCTTCACGCCCCTCAAATTGCCTCTCTGGTAAAAGCCGGTCAGTTTATCAATATTCTGCCTTCCGGAGATTGGCCAAAGGTAATGAGGAGGCCGATGAGTGTGTCAGGTACGGAAGGCGATAATCTCAGTATCATCTACAAGGTAGTGGGAACTGGAACAGAACAGATGTATTCCTGGGCAGAGGGAGATGAAGTAGATATCATCGGCCCATTGGGCAATTACTGGGCGGATTTTTCTAAAACACCCATCATAATCGGAGGTGGAGTTGGCATTGCTCCTATATTCTTTCTTCACAATACGCTTCAATCAAATAATATAGAACACTATATGATCATGGGGTCACGAACTGCTAACGAGCATTTTCTGGAGCACGATCTCCCTGCAAAAGTTCTGATGACTACTGATGATGGGACCTATGGCATTCATGGCAACGTAGTAGCAGCAGTGGACACCATAGCAGAAAATCTGGACCTTTCTGATACAAAGCTGTTTGTGTGCGGTCCCGCCCCCATGATGGAAGCCATGAAAGATTATGCACTGGCTAAGAACATTGAATGCGACATTGCCCTGGAAACGGTAATGGCTTGCGGAATTGGAATATGTCAGGGTTGCAGTATGGAATATGTGCCGAAAGAGAGCAAGGAGAGCTCTTACCGGGAAAAATATGGACTCGTCTGCATGGATGGGCCTATATTTAAGGCGAAAGAGATAAAAACATGTTACTTGTAAATTCAAAATCCAAAAGAATGAAAGCAAAAGTCAACGTTGAATACTCAAATTTCTGATGGAAGCAGTGGATAAGAATGGAAATCTAGTTAAGAGGAATCTATCAGAAAGATTTGTGGAGTTCGCCGCAGACGTGATCAAGCTTGGACATGACTTGAATAAATTATTTGAAGGAGGGCATGTGTATAGGCAACTGTTTAGGTCTTCTACTGGCGCTGGTGCTAATTATGAAGAATCACAATCCGGGGAAAGCAGAAAGGGCTTCATTCATAAACTACAAATAAGCCTTAAAGAATTGAAAGAACCCTTGTATTGGTTACGCTTAACAAAAAGGCTGATCTGATAACGAGTAAATCTAAATTATGATTAACAACATTTTGATTTTTTATTTTTGCATTTTGATCTATGCTTTAAGCAGTGCTACCAGTGTTAAAAGTTAAACTAGGCGATATTACATTTGCTTCCCCAATTACCGTTGCCAGCGGTACTTACGGCTATGGCAATGAAGTGGAGGGGCTGGCTGAGGTAAACCGATTGGGCGGTATTGTCACGAAATCCGTAACGAGACATCCCCGTGAAGGGAATCCATTGCCACGAATTACAGAAACCCCTTCAGGCATGCTCAATTCCATCGGGCTAGCCAATGTGGGTGTTGAGATGTATTGTAAAGAGAAGCTTCCCTTTCTGAATGAGCTGAAAACTCAAGTCATTGTAAACATCGCCGGGTCAAGCATGGGTGACTACCTGGAAACAATGGACATGCTGGAAGAGGCGGATGGAAACCATATTGGTTATGAGATTAACATTTCCTGCCCGAATGTAAAGGAAGGGGGGATGGAGTTTGGCGTTAGCTGCGAAATGACTGAAAAGCTAACGAAAGAGATGCGCAGGCGAACATCGAAGCTCTTGATCATGAAATTGAGCCCCAACGTCACTTCAATTACGGAAATAGGATTGGCAGCACAAGATGGGGGCGCCGATGCAGTTAGCGCTATCAATACAGTAGTTGGAATGGGAATAGATGTTGAAAAACGATGCGTGAAGCTCCACACAGTATTCGGGGGATTGTCGGGGCCCGCCATCAAGCCCATAGCCCTGGCAAATGTACACAAGCTCTATAAGGTACTGAGTATTCCTATCATGGGATTGGGAGGTATTGCCTCTGCGGAAGACGTGCTGGAGTTCATCCTGGCAGGAGCACATATGGTACAAATTGGCACAACCAACTATATCAATCCGAATATTGGAGTTGATATTTTGCAGGAACTAGAGGCCTATTGTACGGAAAATGGTTTGAAAAATATTCTGGAACTAAAAGGACAATTGAATTCTTAAAAATATGGATGCAAGCGAGATTACATCAGCATTAGATTTAACCCAATTTCAACACCCCGATAAGTTTGGGGAATGGATGGGTTACTCAATAACAGAATTTAGCAAGGAAGGTAAATTTGCCAACTCAGCCCTGAAAATCAGAAAAGATCATCTTTCGCCTGCCGGAACAGTACATGGAGGCGTCATATCTGGCTTTTTTGACTTTGCCTGCGGTGCCGCCGTTTTTACCACCATGAGCAAAGGAGATTTCTGCTCAACGGTAGAGCTCAAGGTTAATTATTTGAAACCTATACAGCTCGGAGATGAGCTGTTGGCAAAGACCTCGGTAATATTCAGAGGAAAGAAGCTAGGAGTCATCCATGGTTTTATATACACCAACAATGCTGAGGAACCCAGTGCGATGGCTACCGCAACATTCAACATCGTTGGTTCAGGGAAACCACATGCTAAACAATCCTAAGTTAAGTTTAGCTAGCTAAGCTATGTGCCAGAGCGGAAAATGTTAATCAAGTAAAGGCAAAGCTGCAATCGAATGTCTTCTATATTGGCGCATAGCGGCTTTTAGATCTAATTTCTTTGTCTTTTGCAGGAAGAATAGCCTAATTTAGTTAAAATTCAAAATTTATAAAGTATGGCAATTGATTTTAAAACATCAGCTAGGTTCTCTGTCTCTCCCGAGAGAATTTATAGTGCCTGGCTAGATGCTAAAGAACATGAAGCAATGACCGGAGGCGAAGCATCCGGAACGGCTGAAGTGGGCGCTTCATTCACAGCCTGGGGTGGTTATATCTCTGGTGAAAATCTTGAACTGCTACCAGAATCAAAGATTGTTCAGTCCTGGCGCACCGCTGAGTTTGCCGACGAGGATGAGGACTCACAAATTGAAATTGCCTTAACCCCGACTGATGAAGGCTGCGAGCTAACGCTCGCTCATTCAAATATTCCCGACAATCAGCCGGATTATAATCAGGGCTGGGATGATCATTACTTTACTCCTATGAAAGCTTATTTTGGATAAACGAACTGCTTCCCATGGTAACATCAGCAACGGTAAGAGAACAGGCACTTGAATTTGAAGACACGACCGAAGAGCCGCACTTTGAAAAGACCTCATTTAGGGTAAAGAATAAGATATTCGCTACACTTGATGAAAGTAAACATCAGGTGGTGTTAAAAC
>DTRI01000107.1 GCA_012966015.1 Flavobacteriales bacterium
TCCAGTAATGCCGCTGAATAGTCCGCACGGCAAAGTCGTTGCCCTGAAACCCGGAACAAGAGTTTTTGGTTTCTATCGTGATGGTACTCTTGGCCAGGATTTGGTCATGGTAGGAACCATTAACATTGGATACGAGAGTCCCGGGAAGTATGACAATTATAATGAAGATGAAGATCCTGTTACCACAATAAACTTGGCAGAACCGACTCCAAGAATCGGACCACTTGGATTTGTTGATGACCGTGAAGGTACTGGTGGCCCAATTCCGACAGAACCCAAAAAGACAAAGGTCACAGTTGACCCTGATACAAGACATTTAGTTCATGAAGATATTTCTGACTATGGTGCCCTCCAAGAAAATGAAATAAATACACCGAGGCTGCAAAGGGGCATTCCGCAGGGAACCATGACTGCTGCCCATGCTCTTGCCCGGTCTATTATTACTCGCCCAGATGGTTCAAAATCATATGAACCTCCAAATCCATTTGCGGCACAGTATCCATTTAATACTGTAGAAGAGTCCGATAGTGGGCATTTGAGAGAAATAGATGATACACCAGAAACAAGTTCTCCCACACCATTTAAACGCCTTGCGTTCCCATAGGGAGCGATAGGTAATATTAAAGGGATTTCCCTCATATTTTTCAAGATTCTTTGGTTTCCATTTCCCTTTGTATGCCATATGTTTATATATATCACCTAAATAAATATAGTTATTTTAAATAGAATAGGATATTTGTATATGGGAACATCATTTAGAGATATGGGAACCTCTGTAGTGGGCGGATTATTATCTGGTGCTTCTGGGCCGCTCGGGGCACTTTTTGGAGACAGGCATGGAACGGCACATTTTAGCTTTCCTTCGGACGTAGAGGGTGTCGGTCAACGACATTTTATTCGTTTTAATATTTTAAAGATTACCGGAACTACTTTTGAACGGGTTGAATCACAAAGCTCTATTTCCCCAGATGAAAATGGTGTGGGAGAACTTGTTTCTGGTTTGACAGGAGCGGCTGTTGCCGATGCAGTAGGCGGCGGTGTCGGTGGAGCTTTGCTCGGGTCCATCGTAGGAGACATCGCAGGGAATGCATCGGATGCTCTTGGTGTATCAAGTGCGGTTGGCTCTATTGTGGGCGGGGTAGAGTCCGTGGCATCAGATGTTCTCGGAACAGTTGGAGGCGCCGCAGATGCAATTTCTGGTGGGCTTGATGGTGTCCTTGGGGCAGCGGAAGGACTCGCCGGGGGTGTGATTGGCGCGGCAGGAGATTTGGCTGGTGGGCTTGTTGGTGGTGTTGGTGATTTATTGAGTGGTGACCTCCCTAGTCTTTCCGATATAAATATTGAACTTCCAAATCCTCTTGATGCCCTGGATAATGCCTATGGGTCAATTAAAGCAGCGGCATCGGAAACCTTTGGTGCCCTTTCATCTGCCCCTGGAGAAATTTTAAATGCAGTCACACAGACTGTGGACATTGCCGAGGATGCTCTGAAGAACCTGGGTGGATTTCTTGGAAGTAGTGGAGGAGAAGCCGATTCCATTTCTGATGGTGTCGGAGGAACCTCAGAAAGTGTCGGAGATATTATTCTGTTCATGCCCTTCGGCGTCAGCGAATCCTATGGTGCAAATTGGGCAGGAGGAGAATTGGGTGCCGTTGGTGCTGCTGCGGAATCAATAGGAAAGGTTGCATCTGCTGCCGGGGGTGCCGGGAACATCATGAAGGGAATTGGTGCAGGCGGAAAACAAATTTTGGAAGAAATCAATCAAAATGCCCTCGGTGCTGGAATGGAGATTGGTGGAAAGTTGTTGGGCAAGGCACTCGGAAATGATGCCGTTGCAAAGAAGGCATTGCAAGTGGCAGGCCTGGCAGTTAATCCTCATTGGGAATTATTCTTTGAAGGAGTCAATCCAAGAAGTTTTACTTTTGACTTCAAGATGTCTCCAAAAAATGCCACAGAAGCACAGGCAATTCAGGCAATATGTAGAACGTTCAAAATAAATGCTGCCCCAGGAACCAACAAAGACAGCACCCGATACTGGACATATCCTCATTATTTTGAAATTGAATATTGGAATGCAGACCAAGTTCATAAAATTAAACCATGTGCCCTGACTCAAATTTCAATCAATTATACTGCAACAGGAACAAATCATACCTTCTATGATGGGTATCCAATCCAGACAGACCTGTCGTTGACATTCATGGAAAGCGTTCTGCTCACACGAGATGATTTTACATCCGGCGACGATGGAGGTTACTAATACATGCCACGCGAACGATATTTTAAATATCTTCCGTCTCTTCCATATGATGCCTTTGATGATTCTGGTCAAAAGAAAGTTGTAACTGACATATTCAAACGAGTCAGGGCAACCCTTCAGGCAAGAACAGACAAGACAATATATTACAAATATACAGTAAGAGATCTTGAAACTCCAGAGATATTGGCATACAAGTATTATGATAGCACACAGCTTCATTGGCTGATTCTTTTTTTGAATGAAATGCGCGACCCGCAATGGGACTGGCCGCTCAATATGAGGGCATTTGATAAATATATTATCAAAAAATATGGAAGCATAGAGACTGCCAAGCTGACCACTTCCCATCATGAAACAAATGAATTAAAAGCCACAGGAAACGAAGCCGGGTATGCCGTTAATGATGTCGTATTGAAAGCCGGACATATCGTAGAGAGTGATTTTGCATATGCCGTATCTGATACGATGGGATACTCTAACTTTCAGACAACAAAAGAAGTCAAAAAGTATGACCATGAACTTGCTCTGAATGAGGCAAAGCGGGATATTATTCTTCTCAGGAGAAATCTTGCCTATGAGTTTGTGGACGAGTTTGACCGCCTAATTACAAAGAGAAGGTAACTAATATACAATGGCCAGTGATTCTGAAAAAAATCAAGGGCAGGGGGATGCCATTGTCTCTGTCGTTAATATCATATCTTCTAATGGAAAACAATTTAAAGATTTGAGTGGAGATGAACCAAATTGGAATTCTATTGTACTCACGGAAAGTATGGGATTGCTCGCAGGCGACCCTCAATTTATTTCTGGTGAAATTGTAATATTGGATGCGATTAATCTGTTCAACGAAATGGCACTTCATGGAGATGAAGTCATAGAGTTGACCTTCAAAACTCCACAGAAATCAGAAATTGGTTTTATTGGAAAAGTATATAATATTGATTTATCACAATTTGAAACAAAGCGGGCAATCACTTTGAAATTTTGTTCTGTAGAAAAAATAGTGGCAGACCAATTGAAATTTAATCGGGCATATCGAGAAGTTCTTTATTCGGATATGGCAAATGATATTTTCGCACCGTTAAATAAAATAAGTGGAAAGAAATTATATGCCGAGACAACAAAAAATAAAGGAAGTTTGGTCATAAATAATAAAAGTCCCATTGATGCTCTCAATACAATCAAGTCAACTTCAAAATCTGAAAAATATTTTGGTGCAAATTATGTATTCTTTGAAAAGGCAGTAGACCCCACCGGACCAAATCCAGATGGTCTTTTTATGTTCACCTCCATTGAAAGTCTTGTTGACCCAGATGAAGTCGAACCTGTCATTACTTATTTTTATGATGCCCCGCCACCAGGATTGCGTGCCACAGAGAGTCTGGTAAGAATGAAAAATTATAAGGTAGTGGCATTGCCGAACATTGTTTCAAATGTTCAGCGCGGAATGTATGCAGGAACCATAATTAGCAATGACCTCATGAAACGAAAAATTGGCTACAAGACATTTAATTATGATGAGAGTTATACCAAGTATAAATCAGTAAACTATAGTGAAGTTTCTGGTTCTGGTCAGGGAACGACGGCACTTCTTAATAATCCTAATTACAGCAATCGCCCAGAAGGATATACATATTTTCTTCCAAAGCATTTCGGGTCTTTTGGAACAGAGACAAATCATGCAGACGAATTGGAAGATACAATGTTGGTAAGAAACTCTCAACTTCAACAAATTAATGCAATCCGATTGCAAATTGTTGTTCCGGGGGATAGTCAGCGTCATGTGGGTGAAATTGTGGAGGTTCGTATTCCTGCAATTGAAGAAAAAAATGATGCAGGCGGCGGAAAATTGGACGTTACATTTTCTGGTCGTTATTTGGTTTCCAAGATTAA
>DTRI01000108.1 GCA_012966015.1 Flavobacteriales bacterium
AAAATAACATCGGGCCTCAAAGAGCTTATCAAGGCTTTGGCAGTGTTTACCTTACCAGCTACTCCTACGATGGAAACATCCGGGCAGTGATCTCCCAGTAGTATTTTAATGTTCTCACGGGCAAATTCTTCGTCATCTACAATTATTGCCGAGAGTTGAGACATATATAATAGACTTGATTTGCCGATTAATATTCCGGTCGTTTTAAAATAATGCTGTTGATGACTGCCTCTCTCAAATCAAATTTGATCGGACCACCTTCCTCTTCAGGTGATGTCGATTCAGATTCTATCTCATATGCAAAAGTATCCTTAGGCGTACTAACCTTTACCTCAACTGGTTTTGGAACCTCCGGAACAATATATTGTTCTTTAGGGGGCTCTGGTGGGGGATTGTATTGCACGGCAGGTTCTGGTATGACATCAATGGGTTCTTCGATTTCTGCTGCTTTAAAGATCTTCTTTAGCAGCTCTTCTCTTCCGATTTGCTCCTGTTCATACATTTGATCTTCTTCCTCGTATTTTTCTGCTTTCTCATCATATGTATTTTGCTCCTCAGTGTTTTGTGGTTGAGGTTTTGGCTTCTTCTTTTTGAAAAAGCTGTACAGAAGCCAGCCAACTCCAATTAGAACATACATCAGGTCACCTATATTATCCATTATCTACGTTTTTTTTTGAAGATTCGCTTAAAGAAGGGCTCCCTTTTATTTTCATTGATACGTTTTGATTTTTTCTTGTTCTTCTTCATGCGTTTGCGAACATGTTTCTCCTGAATCTTGTTATACTCCTTTACTATGTCCTCCTCAATCTTATTCTTTGTAAAGCGCATCTGCCCCTTTACCTGTCTTATTTTTTGCTCGACTTTAGCCAGCTTTTCAATGTCACCGGAAGCTTCTGCGTCCAATCTCTCTTGGTCTAACGCGGTGAGCTCTTGTTTATAGTGCTTTAATACTGCTGCTGCCGCCTCTTGATCATTGGCGAAACTTTCACTACCTGCTCTTGACTTATCTCTGGTCTTTTGGTCCTTTTTGTAAGACTTGGAAGGTTGAGAGCTAACGTGAATTGGTACCAAAATTGACAGCAACAGCAAGATCGACAATATGGATTTCAGCAAATTCAAAACAAATTATCTATAACTTCGTTAAAACCTAAACGCCCAAGGCCCTCTGTTAATTATACTTATGCTGTAGAAGTGAAAGTATTCGGTACTATCTCAAAAATACTGTTTTTTTCATTAGCTGGTTTACTGATAATTACAAACGGCTGCAAGAAGGATGAGGATGTTGTCCCCTCTGTGGAGGTAAACATTTACATTTATACAACGGATGCTGAATTTGCCGACTTAAACGCGGTGGGGGGCTGGATTTATTTGACCGGCGGGGCACAAGGTATTGTCGTTTACCGATTGTCGCAGGATGAATTTATGGCATATGATAGAAACTGCACCTACCAGCCAAACGAATCAGGTGCGATTATCGAGGTAGAGCCATCTGGGATTACGGCAGTTGATAACTCCTGTGGCTCGAAATTTCTTCTAACCGATGGATCAGTATTGGAAGGGCCGGCACCGGATATCCTTAAGAGGTATCAAACCTCTTTCGATGGCAATCTTCTAAGAATATATAACTAAGTTATTTAGTACCTGTAATACGTTGGTTTGTAAGGTCCGTCTACTGTTACCCCGATATATTCAGCTTGCTCCTGTGAAAGCTCTTCGAGGTCAACACCTATTTTCTTCAAATGAAGACGAGCGACCTTCTCATCCAGGTGCTTGGGAAGCGTGTATACTTCGTTCTTGTAAGCATCTGTGTTGTTCCAAAGCTCGAGTTGAGCGAGTGTTTGGTTTGTGAATGAGTTGGACATTACAAACGAAGGATGTCCCGTTGCACAACCTAAATTTACAAGCCGGCCTTCAGCGAGAATGATAATCTCATTGCCATCGACAATGTATTTGTCAACTTGAGGTTTGATCGTGTCTTTAGATTCTCCGTAGTTACCATTTAGCCAAGCCATGTCGATCTCATTATCAAAATGGCCTATGTTACAAACAATCGTTTTGTCTGATAAGACTTTGAACACATCCGCATTAATGATGTCTTTGTTTCCAGTTGCAGTAACAAGAATATTGGCGCGAGGAGCTGCATCAATCATTTTCCTCACTTCAAACCCATCCATTGCCGCTTGAAGTGCACAGATTGGGTCAATTTCAGTTACAATCACCCGAACTCCAGCTCCACTTAGAGAGGCAGCAGACCCTTTTCCAACATCGCCATAACCCGCAACTACTGCTACTTTTCCTGCGAGCATCAGATCAGTAGCTCTGCGAATAGCATCCACCAATGATTCTTTACAACCGTACTTATTGTCAAATTTTGACTTAGTAACGGAATCGTTCACATTAATAGCAGGCATTGGCAGCGTGCCATTGTTAACCCTTTCATACAATCTATGTACGCCTGTAGTAGTTTCTTCGGAAAGCCCTTTGATACCAGCTGCTAGTTCAGGATATTTATCCAATACCATATTGGTAAGATCTCCACCGTCGTCCAGAATTAAGTTCAATGGTTTTTTGTCTTCGCCGAAGAATAATGTTTGCTCGATACACCAATCAAATTCTTCTTCAGTCATGTCTTTCCAGGCATATACCGACACACCTGTTGCTTCTATAGCCGCAGCTGCATGATCTTGTGTTGAAAATATATTACATGATGACCAGGTAACTTCCGCACCTAGCTCTATTAGTGTTTCGATCAGAACCGCAGTTTGAATAGTCATGTGCAGACAACCAGCAATTCTAGCTCCTTTTAGAGGTTTATCGCTGCCATATTCTTCTCTTAATGACATTAGCCCTGGCATCTCGGCCTCAGCTAGTGTAATTTCTTTTCTTCCCCATTCTGCCAGAGAACTGTCCTTTACTTTACTCTTTGTATACTGATCCACGGTAGTGTTTTCCATTTTGTATGTGTTAATTTTTTGACTTGTCTTGTAATTTCGGGGTGCAAAGATACTGAAAGCTAAAGAAAAAGCCAACTACCCGGTAAAGATGGTTGGCCTTAGTATTATGTGGGTTTGATCGTCTTAAGAAGACTGCCAGATAAACTTTCCTGTTTTGTCAATAAATCCAGATACGCCAGATTTATAAGTCCCTATTCTGACTTTTGCCAAGCCATGTTCAAAATCCGCCGGAATATCAAATTGAAATCCAATAATCACTTTCCCAGTCTTATCTATGTAACCCCATTTACCTTCCTTTGTCTCCTTAACACAAGCCAGGCCCTCAGAGAAATGGTGTCCACCATAATACTGGGGATTTACGGCAATTCCGCCTTTGGTATCAATGTACCCGTACTTTCCTGTCTTAAACGAGCCGATACGAATAAGTGATAATCCTTCAACAAAATAAAACGCTCGATCGAACATAGGTTCGATTACAAATCCACCATTTTTATCAATGAAACCCCATTTCCCCGATTGCTCATTCCCAATTCTTACGTTTGCCTTTCCTTCAGAAAAATCAAATGACTCATCATATCTGTATTCGAGAATCAACGCTCCGGTTTTATTAATATATCCCCATTTACCTGTTCTGTAATCACCTTGCTTAACTCTTGCTAATCCCTCTTTAAAATCATAAGCAGCATCATACTGTGCCTTAATTACCCACTTGCCTGTTTTATCAATAAAACCAAATTGTTCTCCCTGCTGAATTCTCGCCAATCCCTCGGAGAAGCTATAAGCATAATCAAATTGCAGTTCGATAACTACTTTTCCTGTTTTGTCAATGAATCCCCATTTCCCCTTGCTCTTAACTGCAGCTAACCCACCATTAAAATTTCTCACCTTATCATAAATAGGGTCGATCACGTACTTTCCTGTTTTGTCAATAAATCCTCTTTTCCCTTCAATTTTTGCATGCGCCATTCCTTCTGAAAAAACAGTTGCATAGTCAAACTGTGGTTTGATAATCATCTTACCTGTTTTGTCGATATATCCGTACTTTCTGTTATTGGAAACCGGAAATAATCCTGAATTTTGGGCAAAGATTCCAGTTACTAAAAACAAGAAAATTAAAAGTAGGATATTCAATTAACTTTCAGAAATCTAAATTACCTTCTAAAAGGAAGCTTGTGGGTAAATATGCCATTT
>DTRI01000109.1 GCA_012966015.1 Flavobacteriales bacterium
AACGGATAATTTCTACTATTTCGAAAATGTGGAGTCTGTCAGGTCTACATCATCCTCATCACGAAGAAGCAACGGTAAAAGCCAGGGAAATAAGGGAACGGGCCAGCTCGACATCTCCGTGCGTGACGATGCGTTTATTACAGTGAGCGCCAAAGATGTACCTATTGCGGATTTAATAGCGGGTGTTTCAGCCGAACTTTTTAAGCAGTATTTCATCTTCTCTGATCCGGAAGGAACCACCAGCCTGTATATAGAAAATGCCACCTATGAGGATTTTTTAAGCTATGTACTCAATGGCACCAACTTCACTTTTAAAAGCGACGATGGCGTCTATCTGATTGGAGAGAGAAAATTGGAGCGGCTGCGCACAACTGAGCTTGTCCAGCTTCAATACAGAACTGTTGAATCCGTACTGGAATTTATACCACCCGAACTTAAAAAGGATGTGAACATTCAGGAATTCACAGATTTAAATAGCTTGATCTTAAGCGGTTCGCACCCTAAGATAAGAGAGATAAAAAGCTTTTTAAAAGATGTTGACAAGCTGGTACCCGTTGTGATGATAGAGGTGATAATCATTGATGTAAGAAATACGGTGAGCCTGGCAACGGGAATTAAAGCTGGCTTGGGTGAATCACCTGTTGAAACAAGCGGTACAGTTTTTCCAGGGCTTGACGTTACCTTGAGCTCAGCTGCCATCAACAAGGTGATAGATGGAATAAACGGTTTTGGTATTGTTAATTTGGGAAAGGTAACCCCTATATTCTATCTGACGCTACAGGCATTGGAAACCCAGGGTTCCATTAATGTCCGTTCTACGCCACAGCTGGCAACACTCAATGGACATGAAGCGAATATGAGTATAGGTGAAACCAGGTTCTACCTGGAAACGTCAACTACGCTGCAAGGATCGGTCTCCACTACCTCTACAGTTTCACAAACATATAAATCGGTCAACGCAGACCTGTCAATCAAAATTAACCCCATTGTTTCAGGTGACGAGCAGGTAACACTGGAAATTGATGTGAAGCAGTCCAGCTTTGGTGAACGCATCTCCAATGAAGCACCCTATGGTACCATTACGAGAAATTTTCAATCCTTGATAAGGGTTAAGAATGAAGAAATGATCATTCTGGGCGGCTTGGAAGACAAAACAATAAGCGATAGCGGATCAGGCGTTCCACTTTTATCCAGAATCCCGATCATTAAATGGTTCTTCAGCAGCAGAAGTAAGAGCACTAGCAAGAACAAGCTTACCATCTTTATCAAGCCCACCATTATTTACTAGATAGCTAGTTAATTAATTTAATTAATTCGTTGTAATGCGCAGTGGATTCAATCTGAACCAGATCCTGAGTGGCAAGATTGCCGCCGGTGTTGAGATAATTTTTGCCGAAAATGGAGAGCAGAAATTCAACTTGAGCATTCTCCAGGAAGAAAAGTCTAAATTGGAAATAATAAATGCCGGAAAGAGCTTTTCTGAACTTGAAATTCTTAAAAAGGAGCTGGATGCAGATATTCCAATTAACCTGGTATTCAATGGCAGGGGCCTGATCCATAAAATGGTTCAGGTAGACGATGGTGATAACGATACCACCCTGCTTCAGAAGGTATTTCCAAATGCCAAATCAGATGACTTTTACTTTGAAAAAGAGCATTCCGGCAATGGCAGTGCAAGGGTCTCTGTGCTGAGAAAGGACAAAGTGGATGAAATACTGGAAGCATTCAAGAAAATGGGACTGTTCGTGGTATCCCTGTCTTTTGGGCCTTTTGGCCTCAACAGGATTCAGCACCTGCTCAGCACGGCATCGGGTAGCGACTACAGTATAAATGTTGGGCCTTATCAGCTGCAATACGCCGAGGGAAAGCTTCGAAGTTTTGAATCAGGTGAAAGCACGGCGACAGAGCAGGTGAGCATCGGGGGAGAATTGATAAGTCAGGAAGCTGTTATTCCATTTGCAGCGGCATTCGGGTATTTATTCTCGGGTATTGCCAAAGAGCCTGTAAGCTCAGCAATAATAATTAGCAATCGTGAAGAATTCACCCAAAAGAGGATATTTAAAATGGCGGGCTGGGGAGTGCTGGGATTTTTCTTGGTGGCACTTATGGCCAATTTCTTTTTGTTCAGCTATTACTCCAGCATAAATCAGGATTTGGATAGCCGTGCATTTATGGGCCGTGATCAGATAACGCACTTGAGTACATTGAAAAAAGATGTTGAAAGTAAGGAGGCCCTCCTACAGAAAACGGGGCTTTTGAAGACTTCCCGTACCTCCCTGTACGCAGATAAAATTGCACAGTCTGTACCCAGGAGTATTGTGCTCACAGGCATGTCTATTAATCCTGCGAACAAGAGAATGGATGAGAAGCAGGCACCCGTATTTTCTACTGGAGAGATTATATTAATAGGAAAAAGCAGCAAGAGTACGCAGCTGAATGAATGGGTAAAGGCCCTTAAGTCTCAGGAGTGGGTAGCAGAAGTTGTGGTAGAAGATTACAGCAGTACCGGAAGAGGGGCCAGCGGGGAATTTGTAATTGGTATTACAATTGAATAGGATGTTAGATAGCCTTACATACAAGAAAAAGAACATCATTTTAACTGTCACTGCAGTGATTTTTTTATTTCTGTCCTATGAGCTGGCATTTGAAAAAACCATGGCAGTAAACAATTCGTGCTCGGAGCTGGAAAAGCAATTGGAATTGGCAGTCAATGCGCCAGGACAGATAGCCTTATTGCAATCCAAGCTGCAGTCCATAGAACGCGTTATTGGAAGTCAGACGGACAGTGGCATCGACCCTCAGCAGCAGCTGCTGGAATTTGTGAGTAACTATTGCGAATCAGAAAAAATTACATTGGTAGAGTTTCCCAAGCCCCTGTCACATGCTGCAGATGACTACTCAATTGAAACCAACATATTTATTGTAAAGGGTAACTTTGTAAAAATTCTTAAATTAGTATATGAACTGGAACAAAGCCAGAGTGTCGGCAAAATCGTTTCTGTAGATTACAAATCAAAAAAGAACCTGAGAACTAAACGTCTTGAGCTAAAGGCGACTATCTTTTTACAAAATATAAAGAAGCTATCGTGATGAAGCATAAAGCTAAAATATTGGGATTATTCACACTCCTGACACTGATTTATACTTGTAAACTAGATTTTGTTGCCATTGACCTAACGGATCAACTTCCAGTTTTATTAGCACCTCAAAATGGGTATCAAACCTCCACTTTAACCCATACCTTTTGGTGGGAGGAGCTGGAGGGAGCCTCTGGATATGAAATTCAGATTGTGTCTCCATCTTTTTCCAATATTCAAGCATTGGTACTCGACAGCAACACCACAGATAATGTGTACACCTTTACATTATCACCTGGATCATATGAGTGGCGACTCCGGGCCTACAATGGGAACAGTACCACAGCTTATGTTACATGGGCACTGACAATTGACAACTCTCCCGACATCTCTACGCAGGTAATGGTGCTGGATTCTCCAGTAAATAACCTGGCGACCAATCAGTTAGCTATGAAATTTTATTGGCAGACAATTCCAAACGCAGATGACTATCGTTTTGAGCTTTATACTCCTGATTTTAATGGAACTGAAGTAATACCTGCAGAGATAACTATAAATGATAGTACCTCTCACCTGTTTACAGCGGAGGGAGATTATGCCTGGCGGGTGCGCGGACAGAACGATTTGTCCAATACTCCCTATACCACTTATACATTCGAAATTGACACCGCCGCTCCAAACGTACCGGACTTGAGCTTGCCGCTAGCTAATGACACAGTGCCGGGTAGCAGCAGCATTGACTTCAGTTGGGACCGTGGAGCTGTAACCGGTTCTGCAATTACAGATAGTTTGCTCATTTATTCCGACACTACTTTTACCAATTTAATAAAGGGCTATTCTACCACCAATACTTCGCTCAATGATTCCATTACTGCAGGTGCCGGCGATTACTTTTGGGGAGTAAGGTCATTTGATGCTGCAGGGAACAAGAGCGACTATAGCCTATTCAGAAAGATTATCATACAGTAAATGCTAAAGAGTAAAAAGGCAATTTACGTCCTGTTACCGCTTGTTTTAATTGTGTGGGGGCTTATTTTGTATAAAGTGTTCAGCGGTTTAAGTGATGGG
>DTRI01000110.1 GCA_012966015.1 Flavobacteriales bacterium
ATCATAACCCAGAGATGATACCGATTTATCTACGAATTGCGAATGTTTGAGAATAAATGAATAATAGGATTATCGAACCTATGAATTTAAAAGGAATTGTAATAACATAAGTGTAACCTTATATAGTGATGAAGTTTTATTAAAAAGCTTGTGCTAAACAAATTTTAGCCCATTATATTTGAATGATATAAAAAGGCCCAATTCGTATATTCGTACCTGCCTGCTGTAGGCAGGCTGATTCGTTATTCGTAGATATTATGATTTGCTTTCCAAATGCTAAAATAAATATTGGCTTGGTAAATCGCGGACTGCGCGATGACGGATACCACGAAATACGATCTACTATCTATCCAATTTCCATTTGTGATAGCTTGGAAATAGTGCGCGGTGGCGCAGGTAAGAAGAAACTTGAGTTGTTAACTACGGGTATCGAGATGGACGGTAATGATAATCTGTGCATGAAAGCTTATGAAATGCTGGATCTTGAATTTAACCTCGGTTCGGTACAAATGCACTTGCACAAGGTAATTCCAATAGGTGCTGGTTTAGGTGGTGGCTCTGCTGATGCAAGTAATACAATATTAATGCTCAATGAGATTTTTGAGCTGGGGCTCACCGAAGACAAAATGAAAAGCTTATCGTCGCAGCTCGGTAGTGATTGCCCTTTTTTTATTGGCAATGAGCCGGCTATTGTCACTGGGCGTGGAGATGAATTGAAAAGAACGGAGCTGAATCTTGAAGGCCACTTTCTGGTTTTGGTATATCCGGACATTCACATCAATACTGCAGAGGCCTATAAACAAATTCAGAGTTCAAAAAAATCAGGGAGTATTGACCCTTTAAATGAAAATATCGAAAACTGGAGAGATAGTATATTCAATGATTTTGAAGATTTTGTATTTAGTTCATTTCCCGAAATAGGAAAAATTAAATCGGCGCTCTATAATAGTGGAGCCATATATGCATCTCTATCAGGAAGCGGATCAAGTGTTTATGGAATTTTTACTCGAGTTACCGACCTGAAGGCTCAGTTTGAGAATCATACAGTTTGGAACATACCTCTTTAGAGACCGCACACCCTATTTAGGGGCTAATTTTAAGAGGTATAAAGCCAGTCCAACAAAGAGGACATTTGGAATCCACATGGCCACGAACGGGGAGAGATTGGCATTGGTGGCAAAGGTGAGCGACACTTGCATGAAAAGAATGTATGAAAAGCTAATAAGTAAACCCAAACCCAGGTGAAGCCCTATTCCGCCTTTCACTTTTCTGCTCGCCAGGCTTACACCAATTAAGGTCATCACGATGGTCGCAAATGGTAGTGAAAAGCGTTTGTGTTTTTCAATCTCATAAAAGACAACTTTTTCGGAGCCCTTTAGTTTCTCACTTTCAATAAATTCATTGAGCTTGAAATAATCCATTGTCTCTATTGTATTGATGCGCCTGGCAAATTCGCTCGGGTGTATGTCCAACGCTGTATCTAATTGCGCACCTCTCGTCAGCGTCTCTTCCAATCCGTTGATTTCTCTGATATAATAATCTTCAATTCTCCATTTATTACTGGTTGAATCCCATTTGATAAATTGAGAAAGTAGCTTGTAGGTTAATTTTCCGTTTTCAATTTTTTCTATAGAAAATTTGTAGCCAATATTCCTGGTGTTTTCATACCTCTCAAAATAAACAAAGGTGGTGGGATCCAATTGCTTATGAATATTGCGGTCCACATTGTGAAAGCGGCTTCTTATATACGTTTCCTCAAATGCAAGTCTTTTTTTGTTGGCATCCGGTATTACAAAATTGTTCAATACCAGAGAAAGGATGGTAATCACAATAGCACCAATAATATAAGGTAGCAGCATTCTTGTGAAGCTCATGCCACTGCTTAATATGGCAACTATTTCCGAGTTGGAGGCCATTTTTGAGGTGAAGTAAATGACCGCAATAAAGGTGAATAATGGACTGAAGAGGTTTACAAAAAACGGAATGAAGTTCAGATAGTACTCAGTGACAATTAGTTTAAATGGAGCCTGTCCTTCAATAAAATCATCAATTTTTTCAGAGATGTCGAAAATGATGACCACCACTACAATCAGGGAGATGGCATAAAAGAAAGTGCCCAGGAATTTTCCAATTATATACCAGTCAATTTTCTTCACTTTTACAGCCTTGCTTCAAGTTTCGGCACCATTGTGTCTTTCCATGTGGCAAAGTCGCCATTTTCAATGTGTTTCCTTGCCTCAGTTGTGAGCCACATATAAAATCCGAGGTTGTGAATGCTCGCAATTTGCTTTCCCAGAAATTCATTTGACATGAACAGGTGTCTTAGGTAGGCTAGGGTATACGTGCTATCTACAAATGTATTACCGTTCGAATCTATAGGATCCAAGCACTCCTTCCACTTCTCGTTTTTAATATTAATCACACCTTCTTGGGTATACAGCATGCCGTTTCTCCCATTTCTGGTGGGCAAAACACAATCAAACATATCCACCCCTAACGCTATTGACTCCAGAATATTAGCGGGAGTTCCCACACCCATCAAATACCTGGGTTTCGACTTCGGCAATATATTGCAAACTTCAGCGGTCATTTCATACATCATCTCGTGTGGCTCGCCAACCGATAGCCCTCCTATGGCGTTACCCTCCCTGTCCATACTAGCTATGAACTCAGCAGATTCGATTCTCAGGTCTTTGTAAACACTGCCCTGTACAATTGGAAACAATGTTTGGTTGTAATCATAAACGGGCTGGGTATCGTCAAAATGTTCACAGCAGCGTTTAAGCCAGGAGTGTGTAAGGGCCAGAGAGTCTTTGGCGTAGTCATATTCGCAAGGGTAGGGAGTACATTCATCAAAAGCCATGATAATATCAGCACCTATTGTTCTCTGGATATCTATGGCGTATTGAGGACTAAAAAAGTGTTTGGAGCCATCAATATGCGACTGAAATGATACGCCATCTTCAGATATTTTTCGGTTGGCTGATAATGAATATACCTGATAACCGCCGCTATCCGTTAATATGGGCCTCTCCCAACCTATGAATTTGTGAAGACCTCCGGCTTTTTTAATGATATCCAATCCTGGCCGCAAGTAGAGGTGATACGCATTTCCAAGTATCATGGAGGCATTTATATCTTCAACCAATTCACGGGTGTGAATAGTTTTAACCGAAGCCAGGGTTCCTACCGGTGCGAAAAATGGAGTTTTAATGACACCGTGGTCCGTCACCATCTCACCCATGCGTGCATTTGATTGGGTGTCTTCTTTAATTAGGGAGAACTTCATCCTCTATTCTATTGCTTATTCTCAGATAACGCTGCTTCAAAGATATGTATTGGTATGATAAAATTGTTCATATAGCTTTGCTAGAGATGCGTAAATTTGGGAGTACGTATCTTTTAAAGAATTTTTATACTTATGCCTGTACTGAGCATAGACTTTTATATAATGACAGCGCTAATTGTAAGCGTTGTGGTTCAGTTATGGTACTATTTAGTGGTGTTCTCCAGGTTGGGGAAATTAAATTCAACAGGCAATACGCAGAGCCCGGGAAATTCAGTTTCGATAGTTATCTGTGCAAAAAACGAGGAATTGAACTTGTCTGAAAACCTGCCCATTATCCTCGAGCAAAACTATCCCGATTTTGAAGTGGTGGTTGTCAATGACAGCTCATCTGATAAAACGGCAGCCATCCTATCTGGTTTGCAGAAGAAATATGAGAATCTCAAGGTAGTTAGTATTTCACCTTCTGCTGTGGAGCATGGCGGCAAAAAAGCAGCGCTTACCACGGGGATTGCCAGCACAAACCATGAAATTCTCCTTTTAACGGATGCCGATTGCTCTCCAGTAGGGCCAGACTGGATCAGTGGAATGATGGGGAATTTTACTGAAGGCCGGGACATTGTACTTGGATACAGCCCTTTCAAGAAAGAGAAAGGGATGCTCAACTTATTACAGAGGTATGATGTGTTTTACACTGCTTTGCAATACCTCTCCTTTGCTTTGAAAGGAATTCCTTATATGGGTGTGGGCCGAAATCTGGCGTATAGAAAGTCTTTGTTCATTGAAAATAAGGGGTTTTCAAGTCATTGCCATATCATTTCCGGTGACGATGATCTGTTTATCAGTGAGGTGGCAAATGATCAAAATATTGTGGTGGAAATTGGCAGTGATTCCAAGACGTTCTCACAGGCGCCTGAAAATTTGGCAAAATGGTTTCACCAGAAAAGAAGACATTATACTACGGGAGGTCATTATACGTTTGAACAGAAGGTAATGCTGGCTGGTTTTCACGTGAGTTTGATGGCTTTTCATGTTTCGATTTTTACCCTGCTATTCTCTTCGGGCGCCAGTACATTATTGGTAGCGCTTATTCTCATGAAGTATAGTACACAGTTCCTTGTTCTTAAAAAATGCACGGATAAGTTGGGAGAGATAGATTTATTGTTATTTTCGCCCATCTTGGAACTGTTTATCTCAGTATTTAATTTCTTTGCCGCCCTGTCAAATCTCTTCTTTAAAAGGCCCGAATGGAACTAGGTTCAGAAAATCATTTATCAGATAAGGCGCAGCAAGATTATAAGCTTGTTCAAAGGGCTATTGACGGTGATCAAAAGGCCTATGCAGGCTTAATGGAGCGGTATCGAGACTCAATTTACTTTTTGCTGCTGAAGATGGTCAACAACAAAGACGACGCAGATGATCTGACCATCGAAGCTTTTGGTAAGGCTTTTAAAAATTTGCACCAGTATACACCGAATTTTGCATTTAGCACCTGGCTTTTCAAAATAGCGTCGAATAACTGTATCGACTTTATAAGAAGGAAAAAGAAGAAGATGCTATCCATTGACAAGCGACAGGAGACCGAAGATGGCCATGAGGCTTCCATACATCTAAAATCGGATACGCTCGATCCTGAGGAGAAGTTTGTGAAAAAGCAGAAGATTAAAATGCTTCACGAGCTTGTGAAGAAATTGAAGCCAAGGTACAGGACTTTGGTAGAGTTGCGTTACTTTAAGGAGCTATCCTATGAGGAAATCGCGAATCAGCTCGACATACCGCTCGGTACGGTGAAAGCCCAATTGTTTAGAGCGCGCGAGTTCCTGTTCAATGTGCTAAAAAACGTAGAGGATAAGATATAGATGATGACAGGTTTGCTGTATGAGTCCTGACCATTCAATCTTATTAAAATATTTTCCGGATCTTACCGAGCAGCAAATAGAGAGGTATAAACGATTGGGTGAGCTCTATAAAGTGTGGAATTCCCGGATCAATCTTATTTCCCGAAAGGATATTGACAATCTGTACCTGAGGCATATTCTGCATTCACTGTCTATTGCAAAAGCACTGGAATTCAAAAGAGGCACCACCTTCCTGGATATTGGAACTGGAGGGGGTTTGCCAGGAATACCGCTGGCTATTTATCTTCAGGATTGTCGCTTCCACCTGGTGGATTCCATAGCAAAGAAAATAAGGGTTGTGGAGGAAATTATCAGGGACTTGGATCTGCAAAATGTCACCTCGGAAAGAATACGTGCAGAAGAATTAAAAGGTCGTTACGATTTTATAGTCGCCAGAGCTGTGGCAGATCTACCGAAAATGATTGAATACGCCAGGAAAATTATTTCTAAAGATCAGAAAAACAAACTGCCCAATGGACTTTTATATTTGAGAGGCGACGAACCAAATTTGGGCAAAACACACAAGGGAGCAACAAAAATTCAGCTATCTGATTTTTTTGAAGAAGAATTTTTTGAGAGCAAATTTATAATCCATCTTCCCATCTTTTTTTCTTTCTCCCAGAAGAAGTGAAATTGTCCAAGTATCAATCCGTAAAACAGTAAAAAGACCTGATATGCCGGAAAAACGATGGCTAAATAGACCAATGTTTTAATTCCCATATTCGCATCCTGTATATCCAACAGATGAAAAACGGGCACCCTCACTTGCACTATGGACAAACCGGCCAGGGAAAATGCCAGCATAATCAGGATGATATCTACCGTACTGGAAATGCCCCACTTTTGCTTGAACTTATCCAGAAATTCGCTCATTTTCATGTTTCAAAATTACATTTTTAAAAATTTGATTTACTTAAAAAATAATTACCTTTGCCATCTAAATTTTTAAGAATGAAACCAACATGTGAGGGTTTCTTCATGAGCCTGGATAATAATTATAAGTTGGTTGATGTGACCTCTGATAAATCAATTATAAACACATGAAAAGAACTTTCCAGCCATCGGTAAGAAAGCGTAAGAATAAACACGGTTTTAGGGAAAGAATGGCCTCAGTAAGTGGCCAGAATGTGGTCAAGCGAAGAAGGGCAAAAGGTCGAAAGAAGCTTACTGTATCGGATGAATATAGGCCGAATAGGGCTAAGTAAGTATTCATTACCCTGTTGTGCGTCAACAGTTTCACCTATTAATTTCCACCCTTAACTAATTCCTTATCGTGATAAAAGTAGTACTCCATACAATCATAGCAGTTATGGTTGTTGTGCTGTCTATCCTTCACGCTAACGCCCAAATTTGTGTGCCAGATGGCCAATACACTTCCCCGGGAATTTATCCTGATACCTCCGTGGGATTTGCACCGGCAATTCAGTGTGTTTACTACGAACAGCTTTTAACAATGGTGGTACCAACGGATACGCTTACTTGTACGATTGACTCTGTCGTATTAAACAGCTTAAGTGGATTGCCCACTGGACTGAGTTATGGATGCAGCCCCGCCTCATGTGGGTTTTCCGGAGGCACTAGTGGATGCGGGTTGGTTTATGGAACACCAACGGACACTGGTACTTATATATTAACGGCTAGTACCACCACATACTTATCGGGGTCGGTAGTTTGCACGGGCATTTCGCCTTTAGTTCAACCCTTTGCTGGGTATAAGGTAGTGGTTAGCTCTCCACTCTCCTTCACGTCGGTTACAAATCAGTGTGCCGGTGAGTGCCAGGGTACCATAACAGTGTTGCACCCAGCTCTTACACCGCCAATTACCTATCAATGGGATGATTCTACAGCACAGACTACAAATCCGGCAATTGGGTTGTGTGCTGGAAATTATACGGTTACATTAACAGATAGCGCTGGTTGTGTGTCGATGAAATCTTTCGAATTAGTTGATCCGCCGGCTGTTGTAGCCACAATATCTGGTTCTACAAATGTTACCTGTAATGGTGAGATGGACGGAACCGCTACAGCATTTGGGGCAGGAGGAACTGGAACCTATGTTTATATGTGGTCTTCAGGAGATACTATTGCCATAGCTTCTGATCTCGACACCGGAACCTATATGGTAACCGTTACCGACGCTAGTGGCTGTATGGATACCTCTTCGACACTCATAACGCAACCTGCAATACTTGCATTAACGATGAATAGTACAGATGCTACCTGCGGTAATTCTGATGGATCAGCGAGCGTAAAGGTAGCTGGAGGAACAACGCCTTACACGTATTTATGGAATGATCCGGGTATGCAAACTGACAGCACAGCTGCTCTTTTACCTTCAGGCGTCTACATTGTTGTTGTTACTGATGGCAATGGATGCCAGGATTCGGCAAGCATCGGCGTTAACGATGTGGGTGCACCTTCTATTTCTTTGCAAAGTTCTTCTGGTGTTACTTGTTATGATGATTGTAATGCCACAGCAACCGTAAGTGCCATTGGAGGGGTTACTCCTTATACATTTTCTTGGAGCACGACCCCCCTTCAGACTGGAACTACTGCAACTGGATTGTGTGGCGGAACCACAAATGCGACTGTCACCGATGGATTGGGATGTATTACAGTTCTTGCTGTTATAATTTCTGAGCCATCGGCAGTGTTAATTTCAAGTGAAAGCGGAAGCGGACCTACTTGTTCTGGATTGAGTGATGGTACCATAACAATCACGGCAGCCGGAGGAACTGGGAGCCTGACCTACTCAATCGACGGAGGTGCAAATTATGTTAGCTCAGGTAGTTTTATAGGCTTGGCAGGAGGTACATATAATATTATTGTAATGGACTCTTCTGGATGCACAGATACGGGAAGTGCAATGACCCTCATCATTCCAGCTGCATTAACTACCAATACATCATCTGTTATAGAGTCAGTTCCAGGCGCGGGAGATGGCACCGCAACAGTGGTTGCATCTGGTGGAACACTACCATACACCTATGGGTGGTCTTCAACACCAGGACAAACCACGGCAGTCGCAACGGGTTTATCTACCGGTTCATATCAAATTACGGTATCAGATGCCAATGGATGTTCAGCCATTGATAGCGCTTCTGTTGGGGTTGGCGTAGGAATAGCTGAGATGATTGAAGGCATTGAAGTTAAGTTTTATCCAAACCCAGCTAACGAATTTATTACTATTGAAATTAACTACGATGAAACTTCGGTTCTTGAGATTATAGATTTAGTTGGAAAGCAAATTGTTCGAAAGGAAATGCGTAACAAAATAATATTGGATGTTAATTCATTCAAGGAAGGAATGTATTTATATAGAATCTCCACTTTGGATGGAATGAAAATTCATCACGGAAAGATGAGTATTGTAAAGTAATCCAACCCAATCATTAAATATTATCTAAACACTCATATTATGAAAATTAAGAGCATACTTTTAATTGCAGCAGTTGCCCTGTTTGTATTTCCTACACAGGCGCAGCCTACAAATATGAATATGGAATTGTGGGGCCCAGCGAACTACAGTGTCAGTGAGCCAACAGGTTGGGGAACGGTAAATTTGGATAACCTTGGCCTTCCAGCCACCGCAACGCAGGAAATTGCGGATCCTGGTGAGCTGCTTAGTTCGGCAAGATTGGAAACCAAAAGCGGGCATGATCTGGTTTTTGGCGCCGGCTCTGGGCTGGATACCCTACCTGGTTTGATATCTTTGGGTGGTTCACCTCTTGTAGGTTCACTTGGAACAGCCTACACGTTGATGCCAACATCTCTTGATTTTATATACAAGTCCAACATTCTTGCCGGAGATACAGGCGCGGTGCTTGTTCAGTTATCTCATTGGTCAGGTACTGCAAGGGTTATTGATGCTCAGGGATCGATTTCTTTGGGTGGCGTGGTAAACACGTGGACATCAGCCAATGTTCCATTTAATTATTTTACGACCGCTACCCCTGATACCTTGACTATTATCGCAATGTCAAGCCAAGCCCTGTATTTGGGAACACCCACCGCATTGCCAGGCAGCATTTTGTGGGTTGATGATTTTGTATTAAATGTTGGAGCACCTCCTTGCACCGGGCCAACAGCCGGCTTCAATTCCAGTTCAACATTATTGAACGCATCATTTACAAATACTACAACTGGTACGGCACCATTTATTTACTTCTGGGATTTTGGCGATAGTGTAGGTACTTCTACCGCACAGGATCCAAGTTACACGTATTCTACTGCGGGAACTTATACAGTTTGCCTGATTGTTATTGATAGTTGTAGCGTAGATTCAATTTGCCAACAGGTAACTGTAACTTCTGGAGGTTGTCCTGCACCTACAGCGTCTTTTGGTGCATCGTCGAGTGGTTTGTCTGCGATATTTTTAAATTCATCCTCTACAACGGGCAATGTTGTATATGCTTGGGATTTTGGAGATACATCAGGAACTTCATCCTTGCAAAATCCGACCTATACTTACTCCTCAGCCGGGGCTTACAATGTGTGTTTAACTGTGACCGATAGCTGTGGAACGAATACTTTTTGTCAGATTGTAACTGTTGTTTCCGGGGGTTGTCCAGCACCCGTGGCAAATTTCACCTACAACGCGAATGCTTTGATTGTGACTTTTGCGAATAGCTCATTAACAACAGGTAATGTCACCTATGCCTGGGCATTCGGAGATTCAGGCACTTCCAATATACAGAATCCAATTTATACTTATTCAATAGCCGGCACATACATTGTCTGTCTTACTGTTACCGATAGTTGCGGTATCAATACGAGTTGTCAGACATTGACAGTTAGCTCGGTGGGCTGTAATTTACAAGTGAGCACCTCGAGTACAGATGAAACAGCTGCTGGTGCAAATGACGGAACAGGTACGGCAGTTGCTTCGCTGGGAACGGCGCCATATACGTATACCTGGAGTGACCCCGGAACTCAGACAAATGCTATTGCAACAGGTTTGGCGCCAGGCACATACACTGTTACGGTAATTGATTCTGCAGGCTGCGTGGAAGCTGGAACCGTATTAATAAATGCTGGTTCTGTGGCTTGTAACATAAGCCTTTCCTTTTTAACAACAAATGAAACAGGGTTGGGTGCAAACGACGGGCAGTCGACAGTGGTAGCTACGAATGGCACAACACCTTATCAATATTTATGGTCTGATGGCCAAACTACCTCTACGGCAACTTCATTGGCACCAGGTGTTTACAGTGTTGTTGTCACAGATGCAGATAGCTGTATTGTAACGGGCACCACTGTGGTGCAAGCCTTTGTATGTACCTTAACTGGCTCCATGTCAAGTACTAATACAGATACTACATTAACGAACGGAACAGCAAGTGTAGCTGCAACCGGAGGGTCAACACCCTATGCATATTTATGGAGCAATGGTAGTACCTCTTCGAGTATTACCGGATTGGTTCCGGGGATATACAGTGTTTTGGTGACGGATGCTGACAGCTGTACTTTTACTGGTTCAGTGGCGGTAAATGCACTTGGGTGTAACATGACGGTCGTGGTGTCAGGTACTGCAGAATCCCAGGCGGGCGCTAACGATGGTTCGGCTACGGTAAGTATTACCGGCGGAACGGCTCCCTTTACAATTGTATGGATCACATCGGATACAACGTCAACAATTTCTGGGTTAGCTCCCGGAAGTTATTCTGTAAGCGTCACAGATTCTGCAGGTTGTATTGGAGCAGGTACTTATAATGTAGCTGGTGGGCCTATTGTTGGTATCGATGCACCTGAAATCAGATTGGCAGAGGTAATTGTATATCCGAATCCAGCGAACGAGCTAATTAATTTTAAGGTTAGAAATATTGATAGGCCAACGGTTTATATATATGATCTTTCCGGAAAACAGCTAATGGCGGTAGATATGTCAGAAGATATCACCACTTTGAGTGTTGTCAATCTATCAAGAGGTATTTATTACTACAGAATTATCAGTGGTTCAGGAGAAATGATGAGTGGAAAATTCATTGTTCAGAATTAGCATATTCTGCTAAATTTTAAACCCCGTACCGTCCATATAATTTATGTGCGCAGTACGGGGTTTTTTCATGCTATAATTTTTATTTAGCCCTTAGCAATATTGATTCATAGTGAGTAAATTCGCATATCAAATTTCACATCTGATTCTCCTTAATATTTACTTCTCTTATGCCCAAAGATCATTCCTTAAAATCAGTATTGATCATCGGAAGTGGTCCGATTGTAATTGGACAAGCTTGTGAATTCGATTATGCAGGCAGCCAGGCGGCGAGGTCGTTAAAGGAGGAAGGAATTGAGGTGACATTGATTAATTCAAATCCGGCTACGATTATGACTGATAAAGTCATAGCCGACAACATTTACCTACTCCCTTTAACAGCCGAATCAATTATCAAGATTTTGGAAGAAAGAGATATAGATGCAGTTCTTCCGACTATGGGAGGCCAGACTGCATTAAATCTCTGCAAGGAGGTTGATGAGAAGGGCATTTGGAAGATTCATAATGTCCGGATAATTGGTGTCAATATTGATGCTATTGAGGTAACGGAAAACCGAGATCTGTTTAAAGAGCTCATGATAGAAATTGGTGTGGGAGTAGCCCCTTCCAAAATAGCGAATTCCTTCCTAAAAGGAAAAGAAGATGCACAGGAATTGGGATTTCCATTGGTCATTCGCCCTTCTTATACGCTGGGTGGGTCAGGTGCATCATTTGTACATACACCCGAAGAATTTGATAAACTCCTAACAAGAGGCTTACACGCTTCGCCAATTCATGAAGTTCTTATTGAGAAGGCTGTGATAGGTTGGAAGGAGTATGAGCTGGAGTTGCTGAGAGATGCGAACGACAATGTCATTATCATATGTTCTATTGAGAATATGGATGCTATGGGAATCCACACAGGAGATTCCATAACCGTCGCACCGGCAATGACATTATCTGATACTACTTATCAAAAAATGCGGAATATGGCCATTTTGATGATGAGGTCTATCGGTGACTTTTCAGGGGGGTGTAATGTGCAATTTGCAGTGAGTCCGGATGAGGATGAAGACATCATTGCTATTGAGATTAATCCTCGTGTATCCAGATCTTCCGCTTTGGCATCAAAAGCTACAGGCTATCCTATCGCTAAGATTGCAGCTAAGTTGGCCATTGGTTATCACCTGGATGAATTAGAAAATCAAATCACCAAGAACACTTCAGCCTATTTCGAGCCAACATTGGATTACGTTATCATCAAAATTCCAAGGTGGAATTTCGATAAGTTTCAGGGGCCCAACAAAGAACTGGGATTGCAAATGAAGTCGGTGGGCGAGGTAATGGCCATTGGGCGTTCATTTCAGGAAGCGCTACAGAAAGCCTGTCAGTCGCTTGAGATAAATAGGAATGGGTTGGGAGCAGATGGCAAGGAGCTGAGAAACCAGAAAGAGATCCTGTTTAGCCTCGAGCATCCCAGCTGGAACAGATTGTTTCACCTCTATGATGCAATGAAACTGGGCATTCCAATTCAGACCATTCACGATATTACCAAAATAGACAAATGGTTTCTGTACCAGATAGAAGATTTGCTAATTCTGGAACAGGAGATTCAGAATTATGAGCTTGATTCTCTGCCGCGTGATTTGCTGTTCGAAGCAAAACAGAAGGGATATGCAGATAGGCAAATTGGCCATTTGGTCGGTGCGTTGGAAAGCGAAGTTTTCCATAAAAGGGCAGAAATGAACATCAGCAGGGTGTATAAGCTGGTAGATACTTGTGCAGCGGAATTTGAAGCACAGACACCCTATTACTACTCCACATTTGAAGGTGAAAATGAATCAATTCCATCTGATAAGGAAAAGATTATAGTACTTGGATCCGGCCCAAACCGCATCGGTCAGGGCATTGAATTTGATTATTGTTGTGTACACGGCGTATTGGCCGCCAAGGAATGCGGATATGAGGCAATTATGATCAATTGCAATCCTGAAACGGTTTCCACAGACTTTGACATTGCCGATAAACTATACTTCGAGCCGGTATTCTGGGAGCATATTTACGAGATAGTCATGTTGGAGAAGCCGGTTGGGGTTATCGTACAGCTGGGTGGACAAACAGCGCTGAAACTTGCAGAAAAGCTGAGTAAATACGGCATAAAAATAATCGGCACGAGTTATGAAGCGCTGGATGTAGCAGAAGACAGAGGGAGATTTTCTGATTTGCTCAAGGAGATGGGAATTCCGTATCCAAACTATGGAGTTGTACAGGATGCATCCCAATCTATAGAATTGAGTAAGGAAATCGGTTTTCCATTATTAGTGAGGCCGTCATATGTTTTGGGAGGGCAGAATATGAAGATTGTAATCAATGAGAAGGAATTAGAGACGCATGTGGTCGATATTCTTAGAAAGATGCCCGACAACAAGATATTATTGGATCACTTCCTGGAAGATGCAATTGAAGCAGAGGCAGATGCAATTTGTGATGGAAAGGATGTGTATATAATTGGCATAATGGAGCATATAGAGCCCGCTGGCATTCACTCTGGTGATTCCTATGCGGTATTACCACCTTTTGACCTAAGCGAGGATGTCATTGGTCAAATTGAAAAATACACGAAGAAGATAGCCCTGGCACTAAAGACAAAAGGATTGATTAATATTCAATTCGCTATCAAGGATGATAAAGTATACATCATAGAGGCCAATCCCCGGGCATCCAGAACGGTACCATTTATCGCCAAAGCGTACGATGAACCATACGTGAACTACGCAACCAAGGTCATGCTGGGAAAAAATAAAGTGTCTGATTTTGAGTTTAAACCTAGAAAGCATGGGTATGCTATAAAGATTCCTGTTTTCTCATTTGATAAATTCCCAAATGTTAACAAGGAGCTGGGACCTGAAATGAAATCTACCGGTGAGGCGATCTATTTTATAGAAGATTTGGAGGACGAGTTTTTTAGAAAAATATACTCCGAGCGAAACTTATATTTAAGTAAGTAAGTAAGTAAGTAAGTAAGTAAAAGCGTGCAACAACGATTGGACAACAAAAATGTTAAAGTTCATATTAATCATAGTA
>DTRI01000111.1 GCA_012966015.1 Flavobacteriales bacterium
TATTTTAAAAAAAAATAAATAATTTTAATCCTCGCACAAAAATAATGGTGAAAGAAAGAGATCAGGTAAGCGTTTGGGGCGCATGTCTTAAGGTTATCAAAGACAATGTGAGCTCTCAAGCTTATAGAACCTGGTTCGAACCTATTATTCCGGTGAAGCTTAAAAGCGGGATTCTCACAATTCAAGTGCCAAGCCAGTTTTTCTACGAGTGGCTTGAAGAGCACTACATCACGCTTTTAAAGAAGATCATAAAAAAGGAATTGGGTCCGAAAGGTCGGTTGGAGTATAGTATTATTATGGAAAGCTCCTCTACGAGCAGTAATCCATATACGATTAAAATACCTACGGTAGACAGGACTCCTATTAAAAACCCAGCTGTTGCCATGCCGATAGATCTCAACAAGGATACTATCAGAAACCCCTTTGTTATTCCGGGGTTGAAAAAGATCAAAGTTGATTCACAGCTGAATCCTGCTTACACACTTGACAACTTCATTGAAGGTGATTGTAACCGTTTGGCGAGATCAGCTGGATATGCTGTTGCGGAAAAACCCGGTGGAACATCTTTTAACCCATTGCTCATCTACGGTGGCGCAGGGCTTGGAAAAACGCATCTGGCTCATGCTATTGGTATACAAATGAAGGAACGTTATCCTGAAAAGACAGTTTTGTATGTAACAGCTGATCGCTTTCAAAGCCAGTTTGTCGATGCAATTCGAAGCAACAACAAAAACGATTTTGTTCATTTTTATCAAATGATCGATTTCTTGATTATCGATGATGTTCAATTCTTTTCAGGGAAGGAAAAAACTCAGGACGTGTTCTTTCACATCTTTAATCACCTGCACCAAACCGGTAAACAGCTTATACTAACAGCTGACAAACCCCCTATTGAAATGCAGGGCATGGAGCAGCGATTGCTGTCACGATTTAAATGGGGATTATCCGCAGACCTTCAAGTTCCAGATTTGGAAACAAGAATTGCGATACTGGATACCAAAATAAAAATGGATGGCATAGAAATGCCGAAAGATGTTGCAGAATATTTAGCTTACAGCATTACCTCCAACATCAGAGAGCTGCAAGGTGCGCTCATTACATTATTGGCACAGTCTTCTTTTAATAAGAAGCCTATTAATCTCGAGCTGGCCAAGGCTATGATAGATAAGTTTGTTAAAAATACTGCCAGAGAGGTATCGATAGATTACATCCAAAAAGTGGTTTGTGACTATTTTGATCTGCCAATTGAGTTGTTAAAGTCTAAAACCAGAAAGCGAGATGTGGTACAAGCACGTCAGCTTGCCATGTATTTCTCGAAGAGCATGACAAAGTCATCATTGGCTAAGATAGGCATGCACTGCGGAGGAAAAGATCACGCTACGGTATTACATGCTTGCAGGACAGTGAACAACCTTATCGATACGGATAAGCAGTTCAAGACTTATGTTACAGATCTTCAGAAGAAGATTAGTATAGAATAGCCATATCTAATTACCTCTTTGCGCCGATTGGCAGTCCATGAAAATACTGATGGTATGCTTAGGAAACATCTGCCGCTCTCCCCTGGCAGAAGGATTGCTTCAAGATAAAGTTGAGCGATTGGGACTTGACGTGACAGTAGATTCGGCAGGTACTGCTAGCTACCACGCCGGAGAACACCCCGATTCCCGGATGATAAAAACCACCGCAAGTCACGGCATAGATATCAGCCAGCAAAGAGCTCAGCAATTTGATTCCGGGCATTTCAATGAATTCGACAGGATTTATGCGATGGACAAATCTAATTTTCAGGATATTCTGTGCCTGGCCAATTCGGATGATGATCGTAACAAAGTTGATTTCTTATTAAATGCATCACATCCTGGAGAAAACAGGTCTGTACCAGATCCGTGGTATGGTGGCGAACAAGGGTTTGAAGATGTGTTTCATTTAGTTGATACTGCTTGTGAGAAAATTGCAAATGCCTTAATTGATGCGTAAAAAGGGTGTTCTCTATTTGATTCCTGCTCTCATCGGCGATTCCGCAACCGACTTTGCCCTTCCTCCTTCAACACAAGCCGTAGTAAACGATATAAGGTTTTATGCAGTGGAGAATCTAAGATCGGCGCGTAGGTTTTTAAGTAAGCTGAAAATTTCTACACCCATAAACGATTTGGAATTCGCTGAGCTCAACAAAAGAACACCTACCAATGAGATTGAAGAAATAGTGGCTCAGCTGACCAATGGAAACAATGTTGGTGTAATCTCTGAGGCAGGCTGTCCTGGTGTTGCTGACCCCGGAGCAGAAATTGTTAGCCTGGCCCATGAAAAAGGTATAAAAATTGTTCCGATGGTAGGCCCGTGTTCAATACTGTTGGCATTGATGGCCTCGGGAATGAATGGTCAAAACTTCGTGTTTCACGGATATCTTCCCAAAGAGAAACACAAGAGAATAAAAAGTATTGTGGAGGTTGAAAAACAGGCATTCGATAAAAATCAAACTCAGATATTTATGGAAGCGCCCTACCGAAATATGCCCTTACTAGAGGACGTTATCAAACACTGTAAGGAGTCAACACAACTCTGTATTGCCACTTCAATCACGAGTTCAGATGAGAAGATAGTAACACGGAGCATAGCTCATTGGAGGAGGAATATTCCAAACATCAATAAGAAGCCGACTATTTTCTTGTTGAGCAGCTAGGCTCAATACACGATGACAATGACCAATAAACATTTAATAATAGAACGTATTCCTGTTTAGTCATAGCTATGGTTATTGTCATAGTGATACCCTCCTACTCCAATATCAAGTTGCTTGCTTCGAAGTCGTAGAGTGTTTTTTGCCGCAGCTGGTAATAGCTTATCCAAAAATCGTAAAGCGCTTGTATATATCTTCTACGGGCCAGATCTTTTTCTTCCTGCGCATTTTTCAAATCGAGCTGCACAACTTTTCCTATCAGATAACGCTTCATGGTAATATCGTAACTCTTCTTGGCAATTTCGTCAGCCTTTTCTGCTATTTCGAGGTTTTGCCTATAAATATTAAACCTCCTCACCAACAGTATGATCTCCTGTGTAAATCCTTGCTCCTCTTGAAAAACAAACACGTCGATCAATTTTTTATTCGCCATGGCTGTTCGTATTCTAGCTTTGGACCTTCCCCAGTCTATTATTGGCACGTCAAAGCCCAATATTAGCAGCTGTCTGTCGCTTGGGTTTGAGTACAATTGATCGAAGGCCATGGTACTATTAGTCAAACCATAGGATGCAAATAAATTGGCGTTTAACCTGCTTTCGCCTTTTGCCTGTCCTACCATCTGCAGACCTTCCAATTTTCGCACTTCAAAATTCAAACTAACCGATGTGTTTTCCTTTGCGTGCACTAGAGCATCCTGCTCGTTTACAACAAATTCGGGTATCTCGTTGGGTATTCTCAAAGTTAGCAGACCGGTCCCGGTCAAACCCATAAACATGGTTAATTGCAAATTACCTAAGTCTATTTCCAGCTCTGCCAGTGCTAAATCGCGTTTGGCGTTCATGAGACTGAGCTCCATCTGAAGCAATACATTTTCAGCTATTTTCCCAAGGTTATACCTTCCCCTGGCTATTTTCAGCAATGTATCGCTGTTGGCAACATTCTGTTCGGCCGAATTCTTTCGCTCCTGAGACAGTAACAATTTAAAGAACAAGTCTGTTGCTTCTACCATCACCTGCTCCCGATTTTCGATCAGCTGGCGCTTGGCAGATTCATATTTCATTGGCTCTATCTTTTTATCCCATCTATAGCTATTGTAAGCGAAAAGCGGCTGATTAAGGGTAATTACTGCCGGATTGGCTAAATAATTTACAGTGGTACTATCTGTAAATTGATCAATCCTCCCAAGCTGAGTGCCTATCGTAATTTCGCCACCGGTAAGTCCAATTTTCTGGCTAATACCCAGATCAAGTGCCGAATTAGAATAGCTTCTAGGTTTAAATGCTTCACTTCCATCATTTTGTGTTATAGGTGTGATGGACCGATTGAAATTGGGTAGCTCACCGGAAAGTCGTAATTGGGGTCGGTAATCTGATTTATATATTTGATATTGCCAGTATTGGTTTTCAAAACGTGTATTGGCTTCTACCATCTTAGGCGACTTTTCCAGGCAAATCTTCACTACTTCTTTGAGGCTATATTTATTTTTTAATTCCACCTCTTGCGCGTAGCCAGCTCGAACACCTAAAATAAGCAGGATGAAGCTCAAGGCCAGCAATCTGTTTTTTCTACAATATGTTAATTCAAGCCCCACCTATTTATATATACATATATATTCTAGTCATGCCGAAGTGAAACAACCGGATCCTGCGCCGCCGCCCGACGTGCCGGAGCGATGCCAAACACCAGGCCAACTGCAGCAGCGACTGTAAAGGAAACTATTACGGATAACCAAGACACAATGGTCTCGATCTCAGAGAAGTTTGAAATAAGGGCAGAAAAAATGATTCCCAGCACAATCCCTATCAATCCCCCTGATATGCTTATCAATACGGCCTCCATCACAAATTGAAGTACAACATCTTCCCTTCTCGCTCCGATGGCGAGCCTGATTCCAATTTCCTTGATTCTTTCCAGCACGGAGGCCAGCATAATATTCATAATTCCAATACCTCCAATTAACAGGGAAATACTCGCTATTGCTCCCAATACGATGTTAAAAATATCCTTGGTACGTTGCTGCTGCTTTAATAATTCTTCCGGAATGCTTATCTCGAAGTCGATAACTTTCAAATGACGTCGTTCTATCATGCGCCGAATTATATCTGCGGTAGCAGTCATATCCTCTGTTCTTGCAACAGTAACTACTAAGCGGTCTATCTGATGGTAATTTTTTCGAGGTGACGGCCCTTCTTCATCATCGTCAAAACTCATCACAGCCTCAATTTTTTGTTTCGTAACCAACGCCCGATTTTTATATCTTATTAATACCGTTTTAATCGGGGCAAATACATCCATATTAAAATCCCGAATTCCCAAATTGCTTATTGCCTTGTCGCTGATATATTTTTCCTCCAGCACGCCTACGACCTTCAACCAAATCGGACCGGCCTTAATGTACTTTCCAATAGGGTCTTCCTGGCTGAAGAATTTTATTTTTACTCCATGGCCAATAATACAAACCTGATCTCCCCAATAGGTATGGTGCTCATTGAACATTTTACCCTTGTTTAAATGAAAATCAGATATATTAAAAAAGCTAGGCTCTACTCCTACCAGCTTCCCTGATCTTCTGTATCCACTTCTAACGAAGTTGGTTTCGATGATGATTTCAGGGCTAACGCTCTCAACAGCTTTGATAATCTCACCAATACTCTCAGCATCCTGCAGCGTCAGCCCCGGTGAGTACTTGTCATTCTTTTGCTTTGCAATATCCATAACTTCACCTTCAACCTGATCTATAATTGGCGTGATGACAATATTGTTGACGCCAACCAATTTGATTTGCTCCAACAGCTCCTTTTTGGCGCCATTCCCAATGGCCAGCATGGCTATTACAGCGGCAACACCAAAAATAATTCCCAGCGCCGTTAGCAGAGAACGAAGCTTGTTTACCTGGATAGCCTCGAAAGCTATTTCGAAATTCAGTATGTAATTATTGTAATTCAGAAATTAAATCTTAATTAGATTTCGCAACCTCTGTAAGCCTCTCAACTTTAAGGTCATCAGCATTTGAAGGTATGGTAAGCAGAACCTCATCATCTTCCTTCAATCCATTAAGTATAGTTGCATGGTTGTCATTTCTATCGCCGACCTCCACTTCTTGTTTTAGCAAACGCCAACGTACTTGTTTGAAAACATACACAATCGTATCATCCTCACTATGAATACACTCCAAAGGAATTATGAGCGCGCTATCAATAGTATTCGCTATTACATTATTACCTGTGGTCATCCCGGGCCTGAGATTAGTATCGGACTCTATGATCTCAATTTTAACTTCAAACACTTTAGAGTCCGTATTGGGAAGCTGTTCTCCCACGTTAGCTACCTCGATTACCTTTCCGGTTAGACTTTTATCCGGAAATGCATCCAATGATACTTTCACAATCTGATCAACACTAATCTTTCTGATGTCTACTTCATTTACATAGGTTTTTGAAATCATAGCTGAGAGATCTGGCAAGGTAGCAACGGTTGGGTCCCAGGCTCCTATTTCAGATCCAGTCGTTTTCTTTTTACCATTCCACTCCCTTTCATAGATAACCATGCCATCCTCAGGAGCAGTGATATTAAATCCGTCCAGCACCTCACTCAATAATTCGTATTTATTTCTTGCCCTGGAAAGTGCAGCGGCTTCTTCACTCATTTTTGCTGCAGCCCGCGTCACCTTTATCTTATAATTTTTTATTTTTTCGTTCAGCGCCCTTTCTGATTTCTCCAACTCAATTTCGGCTTTGGAGATAGTAGCGGGTGGCTCGTATTTAGATTGTTCCAGCGTAATCATCTTTTCCTTAAGGTCATATCTCAAATTGATCATCTCCTCACGATCCTGGCGCAATTCCAGCGTTGTATCAATTTTAACTTGAGTGAATTTAGACTCTGCCTCTGCCTGCCGGCTATATGCTTCGCTTAATTTACCTGAAATCTCAGACTTATCGAGCGAGGCGATAAAATCCCCCTTTTTGACTTTTGTTCCTTCCGGAATCAGGTCGGCAATTCGAACGCGCCAAATATTGGCGGCTCTGAGTCCGGCCGGGCCTTTAATATCCACCGAGTTCATTGCCTCCAGCTCACCCGTTGTAAACACCGTGACTTCAAATAGTCCACGCTCTACTCGTACAGTAATGCTCGATCCTGATTTTTTATCTGAGCCACTGAATGACCATATCACCAGGATAAGTGCCAGCACCCCTCCGGCTATCAATAAATTTTTCCTGTTTACCATATTAAAGGTTGAATGCTTACGCACGATTTTAACGCAATCGCGGAATAAATGTTCTGCTAATTAACAATCATTAACGTATTCGTACAATCCGCTGACTTTCCAGAAGTGAGCCTCCACCGAATAAAAAGATGCTGTAAACCCCATATCCACTATTCGGAGTGTTGCCCCCTTATATTGAGCTGAATTATTCACGAAGATATTTGCAAGCTCCGAAAAAGGATTGGGAAATACTTTCATTATCGGGCCTTCGGATACGCGTTTTTCATCTATTTCAGTGTAAGATTCATTTAATAGATCCACAGTACTCATCACATTTCCTTCTTCATAAAAATCAACAGTGAGAAAATTGGGTAACCTACTCTGATAGCTCATACATTGGTTAACCCTGTTGGTCAAATATGGATTGGCATTAATAAGAATCGCCGAGTCCTCTACTCCTGATATACCAGTGATAAAATGGTTTAGAATGAATAAACCGTTAAGGGAATCACCCCGGTTAAAGTTACAGCTAAAGTCAGCCCGGCTGGCTGCAGAATAATCAGTCTCCACGCAGAAGTCCCACACATAATGGTACCAATCCTGTCCTGGTCCCGCATCATCAACATCAGAAAATACCACCAACCGCTTATTATCATCTATCATAGATTGTAACGTAGGCCATGTTTGTCCGGTGGTTTGGGTATACACGTAAGGCTTCACCCCAGAATTCGTAAACACAGTATCCATTTCATTGGCTGTAACATTACATTCGAATATTATAGAAACTACCTCATTGGGATTTAGGTCCAGGAACTGCTTCATATCCACCAATATGTCTTCCAGGGATTCATTACCCAGCACACCTATTGTAGATTCATTATGAAACAAAGTGGGGGTACCAAATAACAGGTAAACGTCCAGCATAAAAGCCCTTACACCATCCTGTAGCTGCTGTGAAACAGGAAATCCCTGATTGGGTAATTGAAAGGCACCTTCGTAATTAAAAGCGTTATGGGTGGTTACGTAAGAAACCTCATTAAATCGTTTGTTACAGAGCGCAGAGTCGCCATTACACTGTCCATATACCAAAGGGGATGAGAACATGACCAATAGAATGGATATGAGAATAAATCGACTCATTGAGCTTTGCAATCGATGATTGCTAGTAAATTTACGAAATGTGTGGTAAATCAGGCTGCAATGGTTATTTGGGCACAACCATTTTATTACCTTTTTCCTGCCAAGCTGTAATTCCGCCATTCAGGTTGTAAACCTCTTTAAACCCCCATTTTTTCATGTCTGCAGCAGCCTGGCCACTTCTATTGCCCGATCGGCAATATACATATACAGGTTTGTCTAGAGGAAGTTTTTTTATTTCAGCTTCAAATTCATCTGAGAAGTAGTCTACGTTCTTTGCACCTTTAATATAGCCCTCCTTTACCTCATCTGCCGTACGCACATCCAATACCAGGCCTTTCTCTTTATCCACGTATGACCTGAAAGTGGCAACGTCTACATCCTTATTAATCTGATCCTGAGAAAAGGACATTAGAGGAAGAATTACAACTAAAATAAGCGTGGAGTAATTTCTAATCTTGTTCATAGTGGTCAATTTTATTTTTGTGCCGGAGGCGCGGGTTTAATCCCCATCAATTCAACATCGAAGGTTAGCGTAGCACTCGCGGGTATCAGCCCAGGATATCCTCGTTCGCCATATGCCAGCTCCGGTGGAATAATAAGTCTCGCTTTTCCTCCCGTTTGAAGCAGAGCAACACCTTCATCCCAACCTTTAATCACTCTTCCTTTACCCAACGGAAAAGGCAAGGGCTGGCCTCGTTCAACAGATGAATCAAAGATCTTGCCATCTGTAAGATATCCTGTGTAGTGAACAAAAACTTGGTCACCGACTTTTGGAAAAACTCCCGTCCCTACTTTTACCATAATATACTGTAGGCCCGAGGCAGTTTTCTTTATTTCAATTCCTTCTACAACAAATGGCTTTGGAACAACTTTCTCTATGACATTCAATAGTTCAACCTCAAAAATCAAGGTGGAATTTGCCGGTATTTGGCCGGTTGCTCTTTCTCCGTAAGCGAGTTCGGGTGGAATTGTGAAGATCGCCTTATCACCTACCTGCAATAGAGCAAATCCCTCATCCCATCCTTTGATAACCTTTCCTTTTCCCAAAGGGAATTCAAAAGGCTTACCTCTATCCACCGAACTATCGAACTTAGTCCCATCGAGTAATGTTCCGGTATAGTGCGCAACGACCTTGTCGCCTGGCTGGGGTTTTTTACCCGTACCACGATGTAAATATTCGCACTTCAACCCTGACTTGGTCGTAATCACTTCTTTAGCTTTACCTTTGGCTTTAGCTTCAGTTTTATCCTTGCCCTTGTCCTTTTTATCCTGTGAATAGGAAGGTGTAAATGCAAACAGGGCTAGCGCTAAGCTAGGGTATAGTATCAACTTTTTCATAAGGTCATTTTATATCGATTAATTCTAAGTCGTAAATCAGGACAGCGTATGATGGTATTCTATCTCCATCCCCCATCAACCCAAAAGCGAGGTGCGAAGGTATGATAATCTTAGCCTTGTCTCCAACACGCATTAGTCTCAATGCCTCATCCAGGCCATTTTCAACTTCGCTTTTACCGAGTCTTATTCCCTTCGTGCCATTGCTATCCGAGGAATAACACAGTGTTCCGTCCATTAGTAAGAGTTCGTAATTAATTATTACGGTACTACCTTCTACCGGTAACTCCCCAGCGCCATTTTGATAGATTGAATAGCGCAAGCCGGTACCCGAGGTTTGCATATCCCACCTTTTGCGTTTTATAAATGCTGCGATACGAAGGTCTTCCTTTTTAATTCTAAGCTTGTTGGCATCAATCAAGGGTTCTTTTAACTTCTCTTCTGTAATGTGCTCGGTTCTGCTCTCCGGATGCTGGCCATGGCAAGACATGATAAGCAACGCAAGCGCCACTAGTAGGTACTTCATAAAATTACTATGATAGAAGTTTATCCTTATAGGATGGTAGCAGGGCAACATACTTATCAATTGCTTCCTGAAGCGAACCGCTGAATTCTCCGCCTGCAGCTGCTTCATGCCCTCCTCCTCCAAAATTGTCTCTGGCAAACTCATTGACCGAAAAATTACCGGTCGATCGAAATGAAAATTTGATAAATCCATTTCGTTCCATGATCAACGTAGCAAAATTGATGCCTTTGATAGTGGTCACATAGTTTACCAACCCTTCTGTATCACCGGGCCGAAAATTGTACTTTGTTAATTCTTCCTTTGAAAGGCTTATATATCCAGCTCTATACTCAGGGTATAAGGTTAGTTTCTCACTGAGGCTATAGCCCAATAATTGAATTCTATCCAACGAATTATCCTGGTATATATGACCTTGTATCTTCAAATTATCCGCACCTCTACCAATCATTTCGCCCGCAACCTGATGTGCCCTTTCACTGGTTGATCCATAGCTGAAAGAGCCAGTATCTGTGAGAATTCCTGCATAGATGCTCTCAGCAACAGCTACGTTTATCTTGTCTGTATCACCTAGCCTGTCTATAAACTCGTATATCAATTCTGCAGTTGAGCTGGCTTCGGTTAAGGACATCATATAATTCACGTCAATATCGGGATTCGGATGATGGTCTATTAATATTTTGACAGCACTCGCGGAGACAAGCGCCTTTTCCACATCACCTACTCTGCTGGCTGAGTTAATATCGTTGCAAAATATCAACGTGGCATCACTCATTAGTTGCTCTGCTTTGTCCCTTTCCATATTGTGCACCAGCACTTTATCATCTCCAGGCATCCAGCGTAAAAATTGGGGATAACGGGTAGGGACAATCACTGTCACCTCATGTTCTCCCTGGATGAGATAGTTGTATAATGCCAAAGACGATCCCATGGCATCTCCATCGGGAAAGCTGTGCGTTGTTATCACTATTTTTTGAGGGGAGCTCAATAACTCTTTAATCTCCGAAATATCCCTGTCTGTCATTCTTTAGTATCTGATTATTAACTGCAAATTTAGCAAGTTATTGATTACTTTCGTCGCCGGAATAAGCGATAAAACAACGATATGGCAGGTGATAAGACTTTTACAATGGTTAAGCCAGATGCAGTGTTAAACCAGCATACCGGCGCGATAATAGACTTGATACTACAAGAAGGATTTAAGATAAAGGCGCTTAAGATGACGCAGTTATCTGTGGAGCAGGCAAAGGAGTTTTACGCAGTGCATAATGATAAGCCATTCTTTGATTCGTTGATCTCGTACATGAGCTCAGGGCCTATTTTTTCGATAATACTCGAAAAGGAGAATTGCGTGGAGACGTTCAGAGACTTTATTGGAGCTACCAACCCTGCGGATGCTGCGGAAGGCACCATTCGAAGCTTATACGGCACTTCTATCGAACACAATGCCGTGCATGGATCTGACAGTGATGAGAATGCAACAATAGAAAGCGATTTTCACTTCTCTGCTGAAGAGCGGTATTAGCTAGCTTATTACGATCTCAGTTACCACTTCTGATTCAAATTCCTCGTTAATTGAATTTATCACCTTTTCCTTAGCATAGGTAAGCTCTTGCTTTAATGCCGGTGAATCAAAACGTAGATGTAGTTTCTTGTTTTTGATATATATTTTGGTAGTGTGCCCCGCAATCGTTTTCCCCATGAGTTTTTCCCAGCTACTCTGTAAATGAACTTCCATTATCTTCTCCTCCAAATTGTGCGTTTGGAGAAATTCTTTTATTGAATCTTTTATAGAATGTTGCATTCATAGTGAAATTAACACATTATTGATATATAACACCATTGTCTATGACGAACAACTTGTGTTCGGCCTCAATATTGTCCAGTATATTTTTGATTCGCTCCTGATGGGTGTGCGTGATAAAAATTTGTCCATGACTTGCGCCGCTTACTTTTTTCATGAGCTTCTCTACCCTTTTGGAATCGAGCTTGTCAAAAATATCGTCAAGCAGCAAGATAGGTGTAAACTTCTTGTGAGCTTTAATAAAGTTGTACTGTGCCAGCTTCAATCCAATTACGAACGACTTCTGCTGCCCTTGTGAGCCAAACTTTTTGACTGGATGGCCTTTTATCTTGAATTGAAGGTCGTCTTTATGAATTCCTACGGATGAATACCTCAGTCTGGCATCCCTGTCCTGCGCTTGATCCAGCAATTTATCAAATGCACCATTATTTAGCTGAGAATCGTACTCAAGCTCAATGTTCTCAAGCCCTCCAGAGATAAAATCATAACTCTGCTGAAATTCAGGTGTAAATTCATTGATAAATTCTTTCCTTTTAGCGTAAATCTCAACACCTAGATCGACTAACTGCTTGTCCCATACTTGCAAGGCCTCATTGTCAAAATTTCCTCTTTCAGCAAACATCTTCAGCAGCGCGTTTCTTTGATGTAATACTTTATTGTAGCCTATCAAATTCATCAAATAGACCTTATCCAGCTGAGAGATAATGCTATCGATGAACTTCCGCCTAACTTCGCTGCCTTCAACAATCAAATTATTATCCTCAGGTGAAATGATGACAACAGGAAGTAAGCCTATGTGATCGGCCAACTTTTTGTATTCCTTTTTGTTTCTCTTGAACTGCTTCTTCTGGCCTTTTTTAACACCACAATACACTTTTTCCTTTTTCTTCTTCAGCTGAAAAGTTCCCTGTATCACAAACAAGTCTGCGTCGAACATCATATTTTGACTGTCGATCGGGTTTAAAAAGCTCTTGCTGAATGACAGGTAATGTACGGCGTCGAGTAAATTGGTTTTACCCACTCCATTGTCTCCAACAAAGCAATTGATACCATTAATGAATTCCAGGTCTGCCTCAGCGTAGTTTTTAAAATTAATCAGGGAGAGCTTCTCTAGATGCATAATAAGGATAAAAGATGTACGGTAAAATTTAAGGCTTTTAAGATATATAAGCCCAACATATGATGATGTTTCACCCTAACATGTAAGTTTCTTACACGTTGGTTTCATATCCCCTATAATAGTTAATTGCAAACACTTGAAAAGTAATAATAATAATCAGGGTTAAACAGGGTTAAAGAAAAAAACTTATTTTTGCACTCCAATTTCAACAGGATAGGAAGACCTCATAAAAATGGCCAAAAACAAGACACAAAAAGACGAAACGATTGTAGATGTTGTAGAAGTGTACAGCAATGCAGAACGGTACATTGATGAGAATCAAAAAAGCCTGTCGATAATCATTATAGCTATCGTGTGTATCGTAGGAGGATTTTTTGCCTACAAGAAACTCTATGTGGCACCAAAGGAACTTGAAGCGCAGTCAGATATGTATGTTGCAGAGCAGTATTTCCGCAAGGATTCACTCAATAAAGCAATAAATGGAGATGGAAATTACCTGGGATTTCTTGATATAATTGATGAGTACAGCGTAACTCCATCTGGAAATTTGGCAAACTATTATCTGGGAATTTGCTATCTGAAACTGGGGAACTACCAAAATGCCATCGAGTATTTAACCGCCTATGACTCGGATGATGAGATGGTAAGCTCTATAGCCAGAGGTGCTACAGGAGACGCATATATGGAGTTGGGTGAAACGGAAAATGCACTTGAGTACTACTTGCTGGCTGCCAACAATAAAAGAAATGACTTCACCTCTCCGATCTACTTGATGAAGGCCGCCATGGTGTATGAAGAATTGCAAGATTTTGAAAAGGCTGTAGAGGTCTATAAAGATATCAAGAGCAACTTCGCAGAGACCAAGGAGGGTTTAGAAGTAGAAAAGTATCTCTCGAGAGCTAAGGCCCTGGCTTCAAACTGATCCCGACCCATTTTGTCAACCCAAATAGATAGCAATAACCAGGTTACCGAAGTTCCTTCCGCCGTAAATATGAGATTCGGTATAGTGGTCTCAGAATGGAACCCGGAAATTACAGAAGCCCTTTATAATGGTGCATATAGCTGCTTAATTGAAAATGGAGCTTTGGAATCCAACGTCATTAAAGAGTATGTGCCGGGCAGCTTCGAGCTTCCCCTGGGCGCCCAGCTACTCATCGAGAAACATAAGGTAGATGCCGTCATCTGCTTAGGCTGCGTTATCCAGGGAGAGACAAGGCACTTTGAATTTATATCCAAGTCGGTATCGGATGGAATAATGCATGTGGGACTTAAATACAGCGTACCGGTTTTAATGGGAGTATTAACTCCAGATAATTCAGAGCAAGCAAAAGCGAGGGTTGACAAAATGGGTCGGGATCAGTTTGAAGCCAGGGCCTTA
>DTRI01000112.1:0-3152 GCA_012966015.1 Flavobacteriales bacterium
TTCGGTGGGTATCTCCGGATCGTAGCATGTTTTAATAACATCTATAATTATATTTTCTAACATCTTTTTATCCATGGCGATAGTTATTTTTTTAAAGTATATCCCAGTGCAAATAGTTTCATCTGCTTAATCATGCTCAACAATCCGTTCGATCGATTCGGTGACAGGTGGTCTTTTAAACCAATCTTATCAATAAAATACAGATCTGCATTTACGATAGCTTCGGGAGTTTGGTTCGATAATACGTGTACCATTAGTCCTACCAGCCCCTTTGTTATCACCGCATCACTGTCCGCTGAAAAAATCACTTTATCATCTTTCATTTCTGTATTTAGCCACACCTTAGATTGGCATCCCTTTATAAGGTTTTCATCCAGCTTGTATTTATCATCAATCAACGGTAGTGAACTGCCAAAATCTATAAGGTGCTCGTACTTGCCCATCCAGTCATCAAATATGCCGAAGTCCGCTATTATTTCATCTTGTATTTTGTCAATTGATAGCATCTTTCCTTCAATTGCTTACCTGCTTAGCATGGCGACAGCCTTGTTAATTCCGTTTACCAATCTGTCAACCTCACCCAACGTATTATAAAATGCAAATGAAGCGCGTACCGTACCTGGAATCTCAAATTTGTCCATCAGGGGTTGGGTACAATGGTGTCCCGTTCTAACAGCAATTCCTTGCTGGTCCAGGATAGTCCCCAAATCTAATGGATGAATGCCATCAATCACAAAAGAGAATACCGCTGATTTGTCCGCCGCATCTCCAATAAACCTGAGATTGCTGATGGATGACAATTGTTCGCGCCCATATTTTGTCAGCTCATCTTCGTACTTGCCAATATCTTCATACGCAATGCTCTGTATGTAATCAATAGCGGCTCCCAAGCCTATTCCTCCAGCGATATTTGGTGTGCCAGCTTCAAACTTATGAGGCAGCTTGTTATAAGTCGTCTTGGCAAATGTTACGTTCTCAATCATATTTCCACCACCGTGATATGGAGGCAGCTCATCCAAAAGAGTCTCTTTGCCGTAGAGAATACCAATCCCGGTCGGGCCATACATTTTATGCGCTGAAAAGCAATAAAAGTCACAATTGAGTTGCTGAACATCCACCGGTATATGAGCCGGTGCCTGGGCTCCATCAATAACGGTGAGTGCGCCAAATTCATGGGCATAGTCTATTATTGCTTTAATTGAATTGATTGTTCCAAGTGTGTTCGACACATGACAAATGGCAACTATTTTAGTGCTCTCATTGATCACGTTGCGATAAGATTCTTCTGTTATCTCTCCTTTGTTATTTATGGGTATAACTTTCAAAACTGCCCCTGTTTCCTCACATAGCAGCTGCCAGGGAACAATGTTTGAGTGATGCTCCATTTCAGAGATTACAATTTCATCTCCCTGATGAACATGGCCTTTGCCTAAGGTAGCTGCAAGCAAATTAATTGATTCTGTGGTGCCACGGGTAAAGATGATCTCATGCTCCAAATTAGCATTGATAAATGCCCTCACTTTTTCTCGTGTTGCTTCATAGGCCGTAGTAGCGCGTTGGCTCAGGGAATGAACACCACGGTGCACATTGCTATTCGTCGTTTTGTAAAAGTTGTTAATGGCCTCTATCACGGCTAGCGGTTTCTGTGAAGAAGAAGCGTTATCCAGATATACCAAAGGCTCTCCATTCACCGTTTCGCTGAGAATAGGAAAGTCTTTTCTAATATTTTCAACGTCTAACCCCATTGTTGTTGTAGTTACCACAGCTTCTTTATATGTTGTTGGATGTGTAATAATCCAACACGCTTAATGGCTAATATTTAACCGTAATTCCAGTATATTCGTGAGGAAATTCTTCAATTCCTCAATTTTTATTTTGTCCAATACCTCTTTCATAAATGCTTCCATCAACATGGTTTGCGCTAACTTTTTGGAAATACCTCTTGATCTCAGATAGAACAGGGCCTCCTGATTCATCTGGCCGGTAGTTGCTCCATGACTGCACTTAACATCATCAGCATAGATTTCCAGCTGCGGCTTGGCATTCATTTTCGCATCGTCGGTGAGCAATATGTTTTTATTCGATTGAAACGCATTTGTTTTCTGCGCATCCTTTCTCACTAAAACCTTTCCATTAAAAACTCCTGTGCTGTGATCGTCCAGAATGCCGATATAGAGCTCATTGCTGTTGCAGTTGGGCATCTTGTGATCGATAAGCGTATGGTTATCCAGATGCTGATCACTGATCAGGTGATACAATCCGGAGAGATTTGTTTCGCAACCTTCTCCTTCATGAACTACCTCCACATTATTTCTAACCAGCTGCCCACCCAGATTTATATTGGTAGAAGTGTAGGTTGAATCAGCTTCTTGTTTTACCAGATATTTATTAATAGAAGCTGTTGTGGACTGTCCCTTTATTTGAAATTGGTAATGATCTAAATTGGAATTATTAGCACATCGAATTTCGGTTACATTGTTTGAAAACACCTGAAAGTCATTGTTGGAAGACAAAGAAATTCTCGCTTCAATGATGGTAGCCTCGCTGTTCTTTCCTATATCTATTACATTTCTGTTCTGAACAAAGAGATTATCATCATGGCTGGAGATATACAGTAAATACAGCGGTTTATCCAAAACACTATTATCCGGAATATTGATTATCGCTCCATCATTGGCAAATGCAAGGTTTAAGGCATCAAAAGCATCTGACTCGTTGTCCATAGGTGAGACATTGGAATTGGAGATGAATTCACCAAAATCCCTCACTACTTCATGATTTGAATCAGATTCAGTGAAGGGAACTCTGATACCATTAAGAAAAACCAGGATGTGCGCGTCTAACCCGGGAATGAGACATGAACGAATGTCGTTTTCGGTTAACTTTTCGGTTTTTAAAGGAAATTGAACCCAAGCTCTCTTGAGTGCCTTCGCAACATTTGTATATTTCCATTCTTCACTCATTCTGGAAGGAATGCCCAGCGTCTCGAAAGCGGCAATGGCGCTTTTGCGCAACATTATATATCGGTCGCTATTCTCCAGGAATATTTCGTCTTGGTGAATTTCGAAATTGGCGATCTGAAAGTATTGCTCAACACCGCCGGCCAGCGCGTTGTTGAGGTCGGCTTCGCACGGTGTCGCCATTAGCGAACT
>DTRI01000112.1:3162-4098 GCA_012966015.1 Flavobacteriales bacterium
AATTTCGAAATTGGCGATGAAGTCCTCTGCTATGCTTAGCTTTCCCATAGATGCTTTCATACGTTAGCTGTTATGCATTTGAAAGAGCAACATGCTCATTTGTAATCCAATCATAGCCTTTCTCTTCCAGTGTAAGTGCCAATTCTTTTCCGCCTGTTTTGATGATTTTCCCATCAAATATGATGTGAACAAAATCGGGAACTATATAATTGAGCAATCGCTCGTAATGCGTAATGATAATTACAGCATTATTCTCCGTTTTTAATTTGTTCACGCCGGCAGCCACAACTTTTAATGCGTCAATGTCAAGGCCTGAGTCCGTTTCATCCATTACGGCCAGGGTGGGTTCCAGCAAGGCCATTTGAAATATCTCCGCTTTCTTTTTCTCTCCTCCTGAGAACCCTTCATTTAACGACCTGCTAATAAGGCTTTTATCAATATCTATAACCTCCATCTTGTTCTTCATGAGCTTGAGGAAGTCAGCTCCATTGAGAGGCTCCTGGCCTCTATGTTCTCTGATTTCGTTTAGGGAGGTTCTGAGAAAGGTCGCGGTATTCACCCCTGGAATTTCCACAGGATATTGAAAGGCAAGGAAGAGACCCTCCTTTGCCCTTTCCTCAGGTTCCATATCGAGCAGGTTGTGTTCTAAGTAGTTAACGGTACCATCAGTCACTTCATATTCACTCCTACCCGCAAGTACTGAAGCCAACGTACTCTTGCCTGAGCCATTGGGCCCCATAATAGCATGGACCTCTCCTTTTTTAACTTCCAGATTTATCCCCTTCAGAATTTCCTTATTCTCAACGGAAGCTTTTAAATTATTGATTGATAGCATGTATATCTTTATTGTTTGATTGATTGTTTCGCAATGCGATTCATTGCTGCTAAGCAGTGAATGTGGGGCGCACACCTTTCCCTACATCGAAATAAATAACA
>DTRI01000112.1:4108-30266 GCA_012966015.1 Flavobacteriales bacterium
TGTATATCTTTATTGTTTGATTGGTTGTTTGTTTTGTTATCCCACACTCCCTTCCAAACTGAGTGAAAGCAATTTCTGCGCTTCAACGGCAAATTCCATAGGTAGCTTTTTTAGCACCTCTTTGCAATAGCCATTTACGATCATGCTGATCGCCTGTTCAGTATCGAGTCCTCTTTGATTACAATAAAAAATTTGATCTTCACCAACTTTGGAAGTTGTTGCTTCATGTTCGACAATAGCCGTTTTGTTATTTATTTCGATGTAGGGAAAGGTGTGCGCCCCACATTCACTGCTTAGCAGCAATGAATCGCATTGCGAAAAGTTCCGTGCGTTTGATGCACTTTTAGAAATCCTGACCAATCCCCTATAGCTGTTGTTGCTTTTTCCTGCAGATACTCCCTTCGAGATAATGGTGCTGGTAGTATTCTTTCCGATGTGAAGCATCTTAGTTCCTGTATCCGCTTGCTGGAAATTATTGGTCAGTGCAATCGAGTAGAATTCACCAACCGAATAGTCGCCTTTTAAGATAACACTGGGATATTTCCAGGTGATTGCTGATCCTGTTTCTACCTGTGTCCATGAAATCTTCGAATGTTCACCTTTACAGATGCCTCTTTTGGTCACAAAATTGAAAATGCCGCCTTTTCCTTCCTTGTTTCCTGGATACCAATTTTGAACTGTAGAATACTTGATTTCCGCATCTTTATAGGCAATGAGCTCAACCACAGCAGCATGAAGCTGATTTTCATCACGCATAGGTGCTGTACAACCTTCGAGGTAGCTCACGTAGCTTCCTTCCTCAGCGATTAATAAGGTTCTTTCAAACTGTCCTGTATTCGCTTCATTGATCCTGAAATATGTGGAGAGCTCCATCGGACAACGAACGCCTTTTGGTATGTAGCAAAAGGATCCATCGGTGAAAACAGCCGAGTTTAATGCTGCATAGAAGTTATCAGTATAAGGAACAACAGAACCCATATATTTCTTTACCAATTCAGGGTGTTCCTGAACGGCCTCACTAAAGGAGCAAAAAATGATCCCCAGCTTGGCCAGCGTGTCCTTAAATGTTGTTTTTACAGACACGCTGTCAATCACCACGTCTACAGCCACGCCGGATAGCTTCTTCTGCTCTTCAATAGATATGCCCAGTTTATCAAAAGTTTTGAGCATCTCCGGATCAACTTCATCCAGACTATTGAGCTCCTTTTTCTTTTTCGGTGCAGCGTAATAAATGATATCCTGAAAGTTAATCTTCGGATAATGGATGTGTGCCCAAGCTGGCTCTTTGTCCATCAGCGTCAACCAGTGCTTGAAAGCTTTCAGCCTTATATCCAGTAACCATTTGGGCTCTTTCTTTTTCGAAGAAATTAACCTTATTATATCCTCGTTAAGCCCAACAGGAGCCTTGTCGCTATCGAACTTCGATACAAACCCGTATTTGTAGTCTTGCTGGGTTACTGCTTTTAATATTTCATTTTTTCCGTTCACCTTGGATTTTTTACTGGTATAATACGAAATTGAAGAATGTCGTTAAACGGCAAAACTTTCACCGCAACCGCAAGTTCTTGAAGAGTTGGGATTATTGAAGCTAAAACCCTTTCCATTCAATCCTCCTGAGTAATCTAGCTCGGTACCCATTAAATAGAGAAAGCTCTTCTTATCCACCACTATTTTTACTCCCTTGTCTTCAAAAGCCTGATCTCCTTCTTTCATCTCTGTATCGAAATCTAATTCATAAGAAAGACCAGAACAGCCACCACTGGCTACTCCAACACGTACAAAACTGGCCTTGTTGGTGCCCAGATCAGCCATTACTTTTAGAAGCTTATCTTTCGCTTTTTCTGATACAGTAATCATAATTTCTGGTATTTACTTCGTTATACGAATAATTTCTTATTTAGATTCATTCTAAATAAGAAATTTCAAGCACAAAAATAGATATAAAAACAGCCATTTCAAAGACTAACCATAACAGGTAGAGAAGAATTCCGGCGAACAAAGATATAGGATAGAATTATCTTCAATAACCGTTATTTACTATTGCAGGTTGAAAACTATCGTGCCAGAGAGTCAAAATGCCGCCCAACTATAGGGTTATTCGGAAAAAGTCATGCAATGTGGCGCTATTTTGTTTTAAGATTGTTTATCTCATTTGTTCTGTTTATCTCGCTTGACAAACTTTGGGCTCAGGATTTTACGGATAGTGAAGCGCGTGACTGTACGGATCTCACTGAAATTGAAGGCAGGGGAGGGCGAGAACATGATTATCGTCAATCCTTTATCTCATCAGGAAAGCCTGGTAAATATGCGGGTGGAAATGCTGGTCTTGGACATATAAAAACCCAGCACATAATTTATGGGCTGGGTTAATTTCTATTGGGCCGGCTGGCTGTTTAGATGCCTTTATCTCTTTCCCGGCCTTTTCTTCTTCTGCTTCTCTTCTTTCTGATCAACAAGATCCTTACGCGCGAAGTAAACTCTGGAGAGGTCTCTATACTCCATAGGGTTGATATCGAAGTTAACTACATTTTTTTGCAGCAGGCGATAGTGCTCATAATAGTAAATAGGCATAATAGCCGCATCGTCCATAGCCACTTGATCAGCCTGACGATACAACTCATTTCTCTTGACCACATCTACCTCTCTCAATGATGCGGCAAATAGAGAATCGAATTCCTCATTCTTATATCTTACAGAATTGATATATGACTTATCCCCTAAGTTGGGTGGAATGTGAGGGCTATATAATAGGTTCAAGAAGTTCTCTGGATCTGGATAGTCAGCAATCCATCCCGTTCTCCAAAACAATGCTTTTCCTGTTTCTAAATTTTCAAGATGTTGTCCCCAAGGCATTACATTCAGCTCAATGTCTATATTGAGGTGCTCCTTCAGTTGTTTCTGAATAACTTCCGCTATCTGAACATTTCTTGAACCTCCGCTATTTAGCTGTAAAGTTAACGTTGGAAATCCTTCGCCATTGGGGTAACCAGCTTCAGCAAATTTTAGCATTGCTTTAGTGGGGTCGAAATTGTAGCCCTCAACACCTTCAAAATCGTAGTCCTTAAATGCAGGGGGAACAATACCATAAATAGATGGCCGCCCCTCTCCCTGAAGAGTGTATGTCACGATTGATTCCCTATCAATAGCATAGTTAAAAGCTTGCCTAACTAATTTATTGCTAAACAACTCGCTTTGGTGTTGAAATCCGTAATAGTGTAACGCAAGCGCAGGCGTTACCTGCACATCAAAACTCGCACCAGACCCAGCATCTGCCAGCTCTCCCATTATCTCATCTATCATTTCAATTGGCAGCTCAAACACCATGTCGAGATTACCCTTTTTAAATTCCAGCAGTTCTGATTTCTTTTCTTTTAAGAATGAAAACTTAATAGCATCTACATAAGGAACTTCATTTCCATATTCATCAGTATCCCAGTAATCCTGGTTCTTTCCCAGAATTACCGCCTCACCTAATTTCACGGTTTTAGCATAAAATGGACCCGTTCCAACACAGTTAACCCGCATGTCCACACCATATGTGTCAACCGCCTCTTTAGGGAATACCCAGCAAAATGGAGTTCCTAATATCTGTAGCATTCCAGAAAAGCTGTAGTTCAGATCTATTTGAAGAGTGTAGTCGTCAATAACTTTGATGCCTGATACACCCTCAGGAAGTGGATTGCCTTCAACAGTTGATTGAAAATACTCATCTGCACCCTTAACCCTCCCTTTGAATACCCAAAATCCTTGGTTGTCAGGATCAACGGTACAAAGCTTTGTAAAGCAATATTTGAAATCTTCTGCGGTTACCTCCCGGCCCTTTCCCCTGGGGAAACACTTGTTATCGTGAAACGTAACTCCATTCCTCAGATGAAAAGTAAATGATGTAGCATCTTCGTTTACATCCCAACTCTCCGCAAGAGAAGGCAGTAGTGAAAGATCTTTCTGAGAGTGCTTAACCAGCCCTTCATATATTTGGTTTGTAATACGGTGGCCTACAACTTCCGTTATATTATGTGGATATAGATTTCGAAAATCTTCTACCTCATTCATCTTAAAAACTCCACCAAAGATTACCCCGCCTTTACCCTCTCTTGGGCCCTCATTTACTGTTCCTGAATCATTGGAACATGATGTGAAAATCAATGAGAAGATGATTGAAATTAGTACTACTTTTTTCATTTATTTAACCTTATAAATTATTGTCTTTCCTGATGATAATTGCTATGCTGCAAATATAAAAATATATTAATCAAATTTCAGAAAAAATTTATTCATCTACCTCTACTAGAATAGGGCAATGATCAGAGTGAACTGCCTCCTTAAGTATGAGACTTCTTTTAACATATTCAACCAGCGATTCGCTAACCAAATGATAGTCCAGTCTCCAACCCAGATTTCTGGCTCGCGCGTTGCTTCTGTAGCTCCACCAAGTATAGTTGTGCGGTTCCTGGTTAAGATTCCTGTACACATCCGTCATTCCCGAATCGATAAATTTACTCAGCCACGCCCGCTCTTCAGGTAGAAATCCGGAGCTTTTGGCATTGCCGATGGGATTATGTATATCTATCGGCTTATGACAAATGTTGTAATCACCAGATACAACAAGATTTGGATGCGTCTTTCTCAAAGCTGAAATGTGATCGTAAAATGCATCCAGCCATTCGTATTTGAATTCTTGCCTGACATCACCAGTAGTGCCAGAAGGAATGTATACTGATATTACGGAGAAGTTATCATAATCTGCTCTCAGCACCCTACCTTCTATATCGTTGTCTTTGATAGAACAGCCATATTCCACATGTTTCGGTTCTTTCTTTGATAATATTGCCACGCCACTATAACCCTTCTTCTCAGCGGGGTGCCAATAGTGCTTGTATCCGGCATTTTCGAATATGCTCAGATCCAGCTGCTCCGGATGCGCTTTGATTTCCTGAAGGCAAATCACATCTGGTGATACCTGCTTAAGCCAGCCTATGAAATCCTTTTTGATAGCGGCCCTGATGCCATTTACGTTGTACGATACAATTTTAGCCACTTTTCGTCGCGTTGAGTAAAGAATACAAATGTATTTGTTTTAGCGAATTACGTTTAACAATAATCCATTTTAAGCGTTATTATTGTTATACAAAGCAAGCTGGATTGAGCGGTAAGGATTTATCAAGACCACGTCAAGGGTTTTCATCCCCTATATCGAGAACCTCTAGTCAATATCTTCCTCTGATATTGATGGCGGTTCTTTGCGCCTTGTTCTCGACTGAAAAGTCCTGGTCTCAAACGATTAGCAATGTGCGAAGTGTGAACGTTATTATTCTATCCGATACGCTTAAGCTTGATTCTTTGAGTATTGTGCCTTACTCGGAATCGATACAAGGCAAGGGAAATTTGCACATAGATACCTCCTATTATGATATTGACTATGCCACCTCAACAATCATCTGGAAGAAATTATACCTGGATAAGGGTTTTCAAGTTAAGATCACTTATAAGGTATTGCCATATGCCTTGTCTTCTCCTCTTATGCATAAAGACTTTCAATATGTTAACCCGGAGAGGGTTGGGATGTCAAACCCTTTTGTTTATACATATAAGAAAACAAGCGATGATATTTTCGCATTGGGCGGCATCAATAAGTCAGGTAGCATATCCAGAGGTATAACTTTTGGAAATAGTCAGGATGTAATAGTCAACTCCAGCTTGGATTTGCGTTTATCTGGCAGAATAAGTGAAAACGTGAGCATCCTGGCGGCGATCACAGATGATAATATACCTATCCAGCCAGAGGGAAACACGCAGCAAATTCAGGAATTTGATAAGGTATTTATAAAGCTGCATAACGAGAATACGAGTCTCATTGCCGGTGATTTTGAACTGGCCAGCCCCGATGGATATTTCATGAAATTCTATAAAAAAGCGCAGGGGGCGAGTTTCTCGACACTATTAGATAGAAAGGTTGATGGACAAAAAGGGCCCAATGAGATATCATTAACTGCTAGTGCTGCATTATCTCGAGGCAAGTTTGCGCGCAACGTATCTGTCGGAACTAAATTCAACAATGTAGAACAGGAGGGGAATCAGGGTCCGTATAAGCTGGCCGGAAATAACAATGAGACCTTTATTATAGTCATTTCAGGAACTGAAAAGATCTACGTGGATGGAGTAAAGTTGGTGAGAGGCCAAGACAACGACTATGTGATCGATTACAACACGGCTGAAATAACGTTCACGCCAAAGCTGCTGATCACCAAAGACAAAAGAATTATTGTAGAGTTTCAGTATTCCGACAGGAATTATTCCAGATCTCTTATTTACGGGGGGGCGGGCATTCGCAAGAATAAACTTGAACTGCACCTCGGTATCTATTCAGAACAAGACTCCAAGAACCAGCCCATTGATCAGGAATTAACGGATGAACAGAAGCAGCTCATGAACGATGTTGGAGACAATATCGATGCGGCCATATCATCCAGAATAGACAGCGTTGGATATTCTGAGGTAGGTGTGCTCTATATAAAGAAAGACAGCTTGGGGTACACTGTTTATGAATATTCGGGGGATAGTGGTGTTTATCGTGTTAGCTTTTCATTGGTCGGACAGGGCAATGGCAACTATAATCTAGACGCTAATTCTGTGGCCAACGGCCGGGTATTTACCTGGGTGGCTCCTGACCTCAATGGGAATCCGCAAGGTAGCTATGAGCCAATTGTGTTACTGGTAACGCCCAAGAAAAAGCAAATGGCAAGGCTTGCTGGGAGCTATAAAATTAACAAATCTTCAAAAGTCACCTTTGAATTGGCCGTGAGCAACAATGATGTGAATACCATTTCATCATTGGACAAATCAAATGATGATGGTTATGGTTTTAAGATAAATTTTTACAACGATTTCCCATTGAGTAAGAGCAAAAAAGATCCATGGGTGTTTGGTACTAATCTAAACTACGAGCAAATTGACAAGCACTTTTCGCCCATTGAAAGATTCAGAACGGTAGAGTTCGAACGCGATTGGAACACCACATCAATTCAGTTCAATTCACATCAATATATACCCGGACTGGCATTGTCATTGTCAAAAAAGAAAGAGGGCTATTTTAAATACCAGTTCAAGTCCTACTTGCGCGATGTGGATTATCAGGGTTTTAGAAACCATGCCAAAATCAATTATCAAAACAAAGGGTTCAAATTAATTTTTGATGGCAGTTATCTCACATCAAAAACCCTGAGCCAGAATAATGAATTCATCCGATTGAAGGGCTTGATTTCAAAGCAATTTAATTGGCTGGTAATCGGCATGACAGAAGACTTTGAAAATAATGTTTTTAGAAATTCGTCTTCAGACACCTTACAGGTACCCAGCTATCAATATTATGATATTGGTGCATTCATAAAGAGCAGCGATACAGCGAAAAATACATTTGCATTGAGCTACAACCAACGCATTGATCTATTGCCGCTATTGCCAAATGCTGAAGATTTCGCTATTGCGACGACCGGCGATAATGTGAACTTTACATTTGGGCTGCAAAAAAACCCGAATAGCAGGTTCAATGGAAGCATTACCTACCGAGGTCTACACATCAGCAACACGAACACTACATCGAGAAAGCCTGACGAATCATTGCTCGGGCGCATAGAGTACAGATTCAAAGTATGGAAAGGTGCAATTACCTCCGCTACATTTTATGAGATAGGTTCGGGTCTTGAGTCAAAAAAGGACTTTACCTTTATTAAAGTCGCAGAGGGGCAGGGAATATGGGAGTGGATAGACCGGGATTCCAACAACATAGAATCGAAAGACGAATTTGAACAAGCCGTGTTTCAATACAATGCGAACTACATCAAAGTGTACATTCCTACAAATGATTATATCAAAACGTATTCTAATATGTTCAATGAGTCGATCAATATACGGCCGGCCGTGGTATGGAGAAATAAGGAGGGTATTAGGAAGTTTATTGCAAGATTTTCAAATCAAACGGCGTATCGAATTGCCCAAAAGAGTCAAAATTCAGACATAGAAAAATCCTTAAATCCATTTTATTCTGAAACTACAGACAGTAATCTGGTAACCCTCAATTCATCATTGAGGAGCATCTTATACTTTAACAGAACTGACCCTAAGTTTGGCGCAGACGTGAAGTATCAAGTGATAAAAACAAAAACCCTTTTGGTGAATGGATTGGATTCGCGTGTACAACTATTGGGCAGCGCTCACTTGCGCTGGAATGTTACGCGTGAATTCACCGTAGATGCATTTTATACCTCTGGAGAGAAAAGTTATGCTTCCTATTTAGACTGGCGGGATTACAGAATTGTTTATCAGGAGGTTGAGCCAAAAATTACTTTTCAACCGGGTACTTCGTTCAGAATAGCCTTGCTCTATAATTACAAAGACAAATTGAATGAGTTAGAGGTGGTCGATAAAGATCTAAATGGAGACGTCTTGCATGCATCAGGCAATGAAAAGGCCATTCACCATAAATTGGGATTGGAAGCGAGGCAAAACGCCGTTTCTAAGGGTAGCCTTACCTTGAACGTCAATTATATAAACATTACTTATTCAAATGATTCAACCAGCAATCTCTCAGAGAATACCTCAATTGCTTTTGAAATGTTGGAGGGTTTGAAAACGGGATCAAATGTTACGTGGTCACTAAGCTACCAAAGAAACTTGTCTAAAAATATGCAGCTAAGTCTTACCTACAACGGTAGAAAATCGGAGGAAACGCCCGCAGTGCACAGAGGAGGAGTTTCGCTCAGGGCATTTTTCTAAGCCTGTTATTCTAGCTTGATGGCAGATTCTCCTATCTGAACACCGTCTGCAAATATGTCGATGGAATACCTTTCCGCTACGAACGGAAACTTTTGGAAGTAAAGGCAAACTTCAACTTCCTGGTTCTGATAATTTAATACCCGCTTAGCACTGTAAACCAGCTCTTTTCCCTCAAAGATGAACACCTTGGAGCTATCCCGATCCTTCGGGAACACGTCACCATTCTCTCCCGCTACTCTGATATAGATGTTTCTCTCGCCTGGCTTTGCCAATTCGTTGGCTCCTATGGTAAAGCACGTTTTGATCTTGTCAGCTTTCCTGGCCCGCGTTTCTGCCTTTTCTCTACCGCCACCTTTAAAACGCACCCCCACAGTGGTGAGATCATGTAATATAAATTTTGCGCCGAGGGCCACTTTTTCTGACAGGCCTTCTTTCTCTACAGATAATTCCTGCGTTCTGGCTTTCTCTTTGGTGAGATTTGATTCTACAGCGGACTTTTCAGTTTCCAACACTATTATCGTCTTGCCCAAAGAGTCGATTTCGTGGAGATAAGTCTTCAATAAACCGCGCAGTGTCTTCGACTCCTTTTTATAATTCGCCAACATCCAAACCTGCTCTTTGGATTGCTTGTCTATTTTTTCCAGCTCCAGGAGCATCTCCGCAATCTGTGCTTGTTTCCCCCGCAGCTGACTGTTGAGCTGTGCGTTGTCACTGTCGAGCTTTTTATACTCGGCCAGCAATTCCGTAAGCTCGGCCTTTACAGCTTCTTTTTCGGTTCTTTCGCTCTCAGCAATAGACTTCTGTTCCAAAAATTGCCACCCCAATATTGTGAACAGTATAAATAGGATTATTCCAACAACCTGAAACAATCGGCTCTGGGGTTGTTTTCCCTTTATGTCTTTTGGTTCCTCGTCCATAAGTATGTTGAGCCAACTTTTGTTTTGCAGCCATTACAAATAAACTGTAAACTCTTGGCAAAAATTGCAAAAAAAGCAATTGTTATCTACAATTCAGTTGTTAATTATTACCAATCGCAAAATGTAAATTCCTACCCGCGTTAAGTCGTTTCAATCCCGCTTTGGCTAGCAGCATCTTTGTTCAAACCTTTTAACTGAACCATTAAAACTGAACCAACATGCTGACATTACTAAAAGACTTTTTCTCCCTCATTTATCCAAACATTTGTTTGGCCTGCGGGAAATCACTTCTCCATAACGAACATTGCATTTGTACTTGCTGCAAATACAAATTGCCCAAAACCAAATTCCATCTCGATAAAAACAATCCAGTGTCTAAGCTGTTTTGGGGTAGGGTTTGTTTGGAAAATGCTGCATCTTATTACCAATTTGATAAAGGAGGGAAGGTTCAAAAATTGATCCATCAACTAAAATATAAGGGACAGCAGGAGATAGGCGTTACGGTAGGTAAGTATTATGGCGCCGAGTTAAAAAGATCAGAAGACTATGCAGATGTAGATGTTGTTCTGCCCGTGCCTCTGCATCCACGAAGGCAAAGAAAGCGTGGATACAACCAAAGTGATTCTTTTGCGCAGGGTCTGGCAAAGAGCATGAACGCTAGTTACTCACCAAAGGTTCTTTACCGATCGCAATATTCCGATACGCAAACGAAGAAATCAAGATTTGATAGGTGGAAGAATGTTCAGTCTGTTTTTAATTTAAGGAACATGGAATTGCTAAGAGACAAGCATATATTATTGGTTGATGACGTGGTTACCACCGGTTCCACTTTGGAAGCATGCGCACAGACATTGCTGCTTATTCCAGGAGCGAAAGTGAGTATTGTTACTATGGCATATGCCGCCTAACTCAATTGATGATGGCAGTAGCTTCTATTTCTACCAAATAATCTTCGCTGATCAATGCCTTGACCTCTACCATCGAGGTTGCGGGGCGAATGTTTTTGAAAACTTCCTCGTGAGCCCTGCCAACCTCCTCCCAATCAGAGATTTGCGTCACATATATTCTGGTTCTCACCACATCTTTAATATTAGCCCCGGCGTCCTCTAAAGCTTGTGAAATGATGCTCAAAATACATTTGGTTTGTTGGTAGGCATCGCCTTTCCCTACAACTTGGCCATGCTGAGACGACACCGTTCCCGACACTTCCACGATATTTTCTACGCGAACAGCCCTTGAATAGGCAACCTTGTCTTCCCATTCCGCACCAGATGATATGTTTTTTCGCATCTTTGTTTCGTTCAATAATTATCCGTGAATTCTAAAAAAGAACTTTACAGCGAGCTCGTACCCAAAGTTAGCGCTCTTATAGACAAGGAGGCCAATATTATCGCCAATCTTGCCAATATAGCCGCAATACTCAAAGCAGAGCTGAGCTGTCTCTGGGTTGGTTTCTACTTGGTGGAGGGAAAGGAGCTTGTGGTTGGACCTTTTCAGGGCCCTGTTGCATGTACCACCATAGCCTTTGGAAGAGGCGTTTGTGGAAAGTGTTGGGAATTGAAAGAAACTATCCTCGTGGATGACGTAAGCCAGTTTGCAGATCATATTGCGTGCAGTGCGGATTCAAAATCAGAAATTGTGGTTCCAGTTTTCGATTCAAATAATAATGTGCAGATGGTGTTGGATATTGACAGCAGCCATTTAGCAGCTTTCGATGAGGAGGATAAAAGTGGTCTTGAGGCAATTGCAACATTAATTACAGCCCTGCTTTGAAGATAAACGGATTTAACATAACCGCCTGGATTCCAATCCTTTCAATTGTTGGCTCTTGTGCAACAGTGGTCACACCGTCAGGTGGATCAAAGGATCTGCGGCCCCCTCAGGTAGAAGCAAGCGCCCCCGAAAATTACTCGATCAACTTTACTGGTAAAAAGATTGAAATCAAATTTGATGAATTTATTAGGCTCCAAAATATTGGTAAAAATGTGATCATCTCTCCTCCTTTAACAGAGAAGCCAACATTTTTAGTAAAAGGCAAATCACTGATTATTGAATTTGAGGAAGAATTGCAGCCCTCAACTACCTATAACTTCAATTTGGGTGATGCTATAGTAGATATCACTGAAGGCAACGCTATTCCAAATTTTCAGTATGTGTTATCAACGGGTACTTACATCGACTCGTTAGAGATATTCGGAAAGGTCGAAGATGCGTATGAGCGAAAGTCGGAAGATGAGGTGATCGTTATTTTATATGAATGTGATGAAATGCAGAACTGTGATTCCCTACCTTTTAATACCAAGCCGAGATACTTTACCAGAGTAAATGCTTCAGGGATGTACACCATAAACAACATCAAATATGGCAAATATAAAATGACCGCGTTGATTGATAAAAATCAGAACTTTCTTTTTGACCTTCCCAATGAAAGAGTTGGATTCATATCAGAATTGATTGATCCTGCTGATATTATACGCTACGATTTGAGGATGTTTTCTGAACGAAAAGAGTTAAAACTCATACGGGCAAAGGGAGACAAGCCAGGTAGAGTAGAGCTGGCTTTCAACTTACCTGTTAAAGAATTGAAGGTTCAGCCGCTCAATTTTGCATCGAAAAAAGCATGGGAAGTTATCTCCATATCTGAAAGTGGTGAATCAGCTAGCTACTGGAATAACTATGGAGCTGATTCCCTTGTGTTGAGGGTTACTGACAGTTATTATGATTATGATGATACCGTAGAAGTGGCATGCAACAATAAGACAGAGGAGCTGACTATTACGTTCAGAAGCAATCTGACCGGCCAATCCAGCTTCGATTATTTTACAAACCTGGAATTGATCGCCTCGCAACCCATTGTCCAACACAATTTTAGTAAGATTATTTTGCTGCAGAAGGTAGATTCAATTCATTATGACACCCTTGCACCTGAGGTGCTCTTTGAAGACCCGGAACTGCAAAAGATCGAAATCAAATACAGCTGGCAGCAAGAGGTCAATTATAAATTGATCGTAGACAAAAAGGCGTTCAAGGATATATATAGAAACACCAACGATAGCATTTTAATGGGGTTCAGAACCAGGCCAGAAACTTACTATGGCAATGCCAAACTGGACCTCGTCTTCGCGAGTTTAAAGAATCAATACATTATACAATTGTTAGATCCATCTCAAAAGGTGGTATCCGAAACAGTGGTCACGCCAAAGGATAAATTGAGAGAAGGACTCAAGAAACTTAAATACGATAACCTGAATCCCGGAAAATATAGAATACGTGTTATTTCTGATAGCAATAACGATGGTGTGTGGACTTCTGGCGACTTGATAAATCGAGTTCAGCCAGAAAAGGTGGCATATTACCCGGACCCCATTACCATCAGGTCCAATTGGGACGTGGTGCTGGAATGGGATTTAAAGGAATAGCAATCTCCTACTGAATCTCGAAGGAGTCCGCATCCAGGCCAATCGGAAATTTTTCTCGGAAGTCCTGAAGCTCTGAATAAGATAGGCTAGCAGATTTTGTCTGTTCCTGTTCATGTTCCGTGTCGCAAATTGTTGCACCCTTAGGATCGATGATTGCGCTTCCTCCTGAGAATGAAGTTCCGTTCGCATCCTCTCCAACTCTGTTTACACCAATCACATAAGCCTGATTTTCGTGCGCCCTGGCTCTTAACAACGTATTCCATGCCTCCATTCTCGGTGTTGGCCAATTGGCAATGTACAGCAAACAATCATAGTCATTCCTGTTCCTCGACCATACCGGGAAACGAAGATCATAGCAAATCATCGTGCAAATTCTCCAACCATTCAGCTCGACGATCAAGCGTTTATTGCCACCAGAATAATGATTGTTCTCATCCATCATCCTGAAGAGGTGTCTCTTGTCATAATGTTTATGTGTGCCATCTGGTCGCATCCATATTAAGCGATTGAAGTACGCACCTCTTTCTTCAATAATAATACTTCCGGTTATCACTGTATCTTTCGCCCTGGCCATTTCCAGCATCCACTGCATGGAAACACTGTTCATCGGCTCTGCCAATTCTTCAGAACTCATGGTAAATCCTGTGTTAAACATTTCGGGTAATACGATGAGGTCTGCTTCCGACCCGATCGCTAAAATCTGGGAAGAGAACATATTTAGGTTTTCCTCAACGTTTTCCCAGTGCAGGTTCGATTGCAGGATGGCAACTTTTAGATCTTGCATAATTTCTCTGCGGCCTTTTCCAACGTCTCTTTCTCTTTGGCAAAACAAAACCGAAGTCTTTTGTTGTCTATTGGTTTGTGATAGAAAACAGACATGGGTATGGAGGCGATACCAAAATCTTTCGTTAATCGTATGGCGTATTCCGTATCCTTTTCATCAGTTATCTCGCTGTAATCGAGTAGCTGAAAATAAGAGCCCGATGCGGGAATAACTTTGAACTTCGATCCTTTAATCAGTTCAATAAAATAGTCCCTCTTTTCCTGGTAAAAATCATACAGGCCCAAGTAATTGTTCTCATCTTTGAGATATTCGGCTATGGCGTATTGCATTGGCGTGTTGACCGTAAAAACTACCCATTGATGCACCTTTCTGAATTCCTTCATTATATTCTCCGGCGCCACGCAATATCCCAATTTCCATCCGGTAGCGTGAAAGGTCTTGCCAAATGAATATACGATAACGCAGCGATTTACCAGCTGCGGAAAGCGCGCCACACTTTGGTGCTCATACCCATCAAATATGATGTGCTCATAAACCTCGTCGCTTAAGATTATTATATCTGTGCCGCGAATTAGCTTTTCAAGTTTCTGCATGTCATTAGCGTTCATAATTCCCCCTGATGGATTGTGCGGTGTGCAAAGAATGATCATTTTCGTTCGTTGCGATATAACTTTTTTCACCTCCTCCCAATCTACGTGAAAGTCTGTGCCCTTCAGTTGAACATAGATAGGTATCCCTCCGTTGAGCTCTATGGCCGGCACGTAGCAATCATAAGCCGGCTCCAATACAATTACTTCGTCTCCTTCTCTTATCAAAGCCGTGATCGCGGTGTAGATTGCCTGTGTGGCACCGGCAGTAATGTTAATTTCGGTTTCTGGGTCATACTTCGTTGAATACATCTTTTCAATTTTCTCCGAGATTGCTTCTCTTAGCTCCTGAACACCCTGCAAGGGGCAATACTGATTGTGGCCCATCTTCATGTGCTTGGTTACAAGCGACAATAATTTTTTAGAACAGGAAAAATCTGGGAAACCCTGTGAAAGATTAATGGCTTTATGCTCGTTAGCCATTTTTGACATCACGGTGAAAATTGTCGTGCCCGTTTTGGGAAGCTTTGAATGTATGTTACCGTTGTAAATTGGCATATACAAATCTACTTTAATATATATTGTGCACCGAGAATTCTAAAAAAAATCGCAACTATTAAAGTAAAAAATATATTTTTGGCGTTCCGATGATAATCTGGGAGAATAGTACAGATTTCGTAAATTTATGGTGATGGACAGCACAGCTTGGAATATTAAGAATGCTACTGGAATGGGTGTCACAGAGCGCACCGATAATTGGTGGATAGGGCCTATGACTGTATTAGCTGGGCTTACCGCTTTTGTTGTCTATTCCACCTGGGCGGCTTTTCAGGGAGTACATTATGCTGTGGGTATGGGTGAAGGCTTTGGAGGCTATCTCTCGCCTATGTACTCACCGCTAATTTGGATACAGGAAGGTGTGTTGGGCGGTGCACCGCTGAGTCACGCACTTTTAGGGCCCTTCCCAGATTGGTGGAAGGAATATCTGCCAGATTTTATTCCTGCTTCTCCGGCATTCTTAATTGTAGCTTTCCCGCTTTCTTTCAGGTTTACCTGTTACTATTATAGAAAGGCCTACTACAGGGCTTTCACCTGGACGCCACCTGCCTGTGCTGTTGGATCCTTACCAAGGAAATCGAATTCCAAATATGCCGGTGAAACAGGACTGATGCTCTTTCAGAACCTGCATCGCTATGCCATGTATTTCGCTGTAGTCTTCATCTTTATTCTCTCTTACGATGCTGTACTTTCCTTCTTTAGGAATGGTGTGTTCGGAGTTGGAGTGGGTAGTGTGGTATTGTTAATCAACCCAATTTTATTGGGCTCATACACATTCGGTTGTCATTCATTTCGTCACCTAATGGGCGGAAGAAGAGATTGTTTCTCCTGTGATAGCAGAGCTAAGGTGTCATATGGCAATTGGAAGTGGATTACAAAACTCAATGAAAACCATCAGCTACTCGCCTGGATAAGTTTGATTTGGGTGGGGTGGACAGACATATATGTTCGGCTCGTATCCATGGGTATTATCACAGACCTTAACACCTGGGCTACTTAATAGAAGAGATTATGATTCCATTATCAGAGTTAGAGACGCACGAGCATGACGTTCTTATCATAGGGGCCGGTGGGGCAGGATTGAGTGCAGCTATTGAAAGCTCAGCACAGGGAATGAATACCGGCTTGATTTGCAAGTCTTTGTTGGGTAAGGCGCACACCGTAATGGCTGAAGGGGGTATGGCTGCCGCACTTGGCAATGTAGATGCCAGGGACCATTGGAAAATTCACTTTCGTGATACCATGCGCGGAGGGAAATTCCTGAACGTATGGAGAATGGCGGAACTGCATGCCAGACATGCTGCTGATCGGGTTCGGGAGCTGGAAGAATGGGGTGCTGTTTTTGACCGAACAAAAGATGGCCTGATTAATCAGAGAAACTTCGGTGGGCATAGATACCCGCGCTTAGCGCATGTTGGCGACAGAACCGGCCTCGAAATGATTCGAACGCTGCAAGATCATGGAATACATCAGGGAATTGAGATTTACATGGAATGTGCGGCATTGGATGTTGTAAAAGATAAAGAAGGCAGGGTTTCCGGAGTTGTAGGACTGTGGCGGGAAACCGGAAAGTTTGTAGTATTCAAGGCAAAATCAATCATTTTCGCTACTGGCGGCGGTGGGAAAGCATGGGAGATAACTTCCAATTCTTGGGAATACACCGGTGATGGCTATGCCATGGCTTATGAGGCAGGAGCGGAGTTAATGGATCTCGAATTCAATCAGTTTCATCCTACCGGAATGGTTTGGCCACCCTCTGTAAAAGGAACGCTGGTCACTGAAGGGGTTCGTGGAGAAGGTGGTGTGCTAAGAAATAGCGAAGGCAAACGATTTATGTACGACTACATTCCGGAAAAATTTGCTTCAGAAACAGCCGACACAGAAGAAGAAGCCGCCCGATGGCTGGCAGGTGATGAAAGCGCACGAAGGCCACCTGAATTGCTGACCAGGGATGTCGTTGCCAGGGCAATCAATGATGAAGTAAAAGCGGGCCGCGGCTCTACGCACGGTGGAGTATATCTGGATATTGCAAAGCAAAGATCGGCAGAAGACATCAAGAAAAAACTTCCTTCCATGTATCACCAGTTTAAAGTATTGGCTGAACTAGACATAACCAAAGAGCCCATGGAAGTTGGCCCTACCTGTCACTATTTTATGGGAGGAATCAGAGTTGATGCTGATACAACCATGTCAAATGTGGAAGGCTTGTTTGCCTGTGGCGAATGTGCCGCGGGAATGCATGGCGCCAATCGGCTGGGAGGTAATTCGCTTTCGGATTTATTGGTATTTGGTAATCTGGCAGGAAAAGGTGCGGCTGCTTATTCAAAAGGTTTGACATCGAATCCTGAAGTTAGTGAGGAGGATGTAAACAACATCATCAAAAACGCAACAGATATTCTAAACCGTGAATCCGGAGAAAATCCGTATTTGCTCCACGAAGATCTTCAGGCCAATATGCAGGTTAATGTGAGTATTGTGCGTACTAAAGAAGATTTAGAGAAGGGAATTGATGGCCTGGAAAAAATAAAGGAGAAGTATAAAAACATAAAAGCTCCAGGCGCAAGTCAGTATAACCCTGGATGGCATGAGGCCCTGGCGTTGAGAAATCTATTGGTTACATCTGAAGCAGTTGCTAGAGCAGCTTTGATCCGAGAGGAGAGTAGGGGTGCTCACACCAGAGTGGATTTTCCAGGGGAGAGAGATGAGTGGATAAAGTACAATATAGTAACCAAAAAGGGCGCTGATGGCAATATGGAAGTCAGTAAAGTTGAACGACCTGAACCGGATGCAGAGCTGAAAAGAGTTGGAGAATCTGAATTGGAAGCGCTGGAAGCTGAAGTTGCAGCTGAACAGGAATAGATTAAGATGGCACTGAGAAATTTTAAAATATACAGAGGCGATAACGAGAAAGGCGAGATGGTGGATTACCAGTGCGAAGTAACGGAAGGCATGGTGGTACTCGATGTTATCCACCGCATCCAGGCAGATCAGGCCAATGATTTGGCAGTGCGCTGGAACTGTAAAGCGGGAAAATGTGGATCCTGCAGCGTGGAGATCAATGGTAAGCCCAAGCTTTCCTGCATGACCAGAATGAATGAGTACACGGAGGATGAAACGATTTCGATTTCTCCGGTAAAATCATTTCCGACCATGAGAGATTTGGTGCCGGATATGTCATTTAACTACGAACAAAACAAGCGCATCACACCCTTTACCCCAGATAAGAGCAAGAAAGATGTGAAGGGATATAGAATGATGCAGGAAGATGTGGACAGGGTACAGGAGTTCCGAAAATGTATCGAGTGCTTTTTATGCCAGAATGTTTGTCACATCATAAGAGATCACGATCAAAAAGACAAATTTGTTGGGCCGCGATTCATGATCAGGCTGGCAAGTCTTGATATGCATCCGTTGGATACTGCTGACAGGATTCCTGCAATAAAAGAAGAATATGGATCGGGCATGTGCAACATAACCAAGTGTTGTACTGATGTTTGTCCTGAGCATATCAATATTACCGACAATGGCATTATTCCACTGAAAGAGCGCGTGGTTGACCGTTACTATGACCCTATCGCAATGCTGGCCCGAAAGATTATGGGCAAAAAGAAGAGTGAAGCGTAGCTGCCTATTCTTCTAATCTTTATCAGTTATGAAGTACCTACCCATTGATTCTCAGCTTTTCATTGGCAACAGAGAACGTTTCGCAAAGGAGCTAAAGCCCAATTCAATGGCTATCTTCAACTCAAATGATATTATGCCTACCAACGCAGACGGCGTCATGCCATTTCGACAAAATAACGATCTGTTCTATCTAAGCGGAATTGATCAGGAGGAGACCGTATTGGTAATATGTCCAGATGCGAAAGATGAAACCCAAAGGGAAATGTTGTTTGTTAAGGAAACAAGCGATGAAATTGCCATTTGGGAAGGTGCCAAGCTCACGCACGAACAGGCTTTAGCTGTCTCAGGAATTAAATCTGTCAATTGGATAGCAGAATTTGAAGGCTACATGGATGCATTGGTCAAAGACTGTGACATCGTATATCTCAACCAGAACATTCACTCCCGGGCGGCCAAGGAAGTAGAAACACGTGATGACCGATTTGCGAAAAATTTCAAAAAGAAGAATCCCGAAGTTACAATACAGAACGCTGCAGCAATTATGCACAAACTTCGGGCGATTAAATCAGATATTGAGATTACGCAAATGCAAACAGCCTGCGATATAACGGAAAAGGGATTCCGGCGAATCTTGAAGTTTATAAAACCCGGCGTGATGGAGCATGAGATTGAGGCTGAATTGAGTCACGAATTCTTGCGAAACAGAGCAACGGGATTTGCGTACGCATCTATTATCGCATCAGGTTTTGATGCATGTGTGCTTCATTACGTTGATAACAATAAGGAGTGCAAAGATGGGGAAGTGATCTTGATGGATTTTGGTGCTGAGTACGCCAATTACACGTCGGACATGACACGGAGTGTTCCTGTTAACGGTAGGTTCACAGATCGTCAACGCGATGTATATAGCGCCGTCTTGCGCGTGATGCGGGGGGCCTATCCGCTACTCACCATTGGTAAGCTCATTAAGGACTACCATGCTGAGGTGGGTTTATTGATGGAAGAAGAACTAATTGGCCTTGGCTTGCTGGAGGCAGCTGAGGTAAAAAAGCAAGATCCTGAAAATCCGCTTTACAAGAAATACTTCATGCATGGCACATCTCATTTCCTTGGTTTGGACGTACACGACGTAGGTAACTTTGACTGGCCCATTCAAGCTGGAAATGTGTTTACTTGCGAGCCGGGTATCTACATCAGGGAAGAAAATTTGGGTATTCGCCTGGAGAATGATCTTCTTATCACCGACAACGGTGTGGTTGACCTCATGGGCAATATTCCTATTGAAGCTGAGGAGATCGAGGAGTTGATGAACGGATAACCCCCTGCGCACTTTGCTTGCCTACGGCAAATAAGTTTGCGGTCCCCCTTAGGGGGCAGTTTGATCGCGTAGCGGACAAACAGGGGATGTTACATCTTCACAAACTTCTTGCGATAAGATCGGCCTTCATTCTCAAGAGTTAGAATGAAAATACCATGACCAAGCTTATTGATATCAATGGTGTTAGTCTTTCCAATGAGACCGGATTGAACAATCCTACCAGCCAAATCCGAAATATTATAGCTGTATTCACCAGATTGCTGTCGCAATGTTACATTCAATGTTCCCGTGGCGGGGTTTGGATACAAAGTAATATCAGAACTATTGTATAGATCCGTAGATTGAGGTTCAATAGCCGTGAATGCATCTCCACATGGAGTTAAGTTCTTGTTAAAATAAGATCGCACAGAATCAATATTTTCTTTCATCACAATTACGCTCGAGTAGGGATTGGTGGAGGTCATATCTCTTCCATATACATAGGCAATATCGATTTCAATAGTATCACCGGTATTAAAAGTAAATGGCCCCATTGAGCCAACCCCTCTTCTGTCACCAGGAGCAGTTCCTGCATTTTGCTCATTCCACGGCGTTGTATCACCAGGTGTGACACTGTTCGTACCCCAATTGCATTGATCGCTGGTGTTGGGAAACATGAATCTCGTTTCTTCACAAGAAGTACATGTGCTGTCATGGCCATTACCGCCATATTTCATACTGCTTCCATCTTTCCAATAACTTCTGAGATAATTGTAATATTGGAAAGAAGTTTCAGGATCTCCTTGGGTTACACTGTTACACCCAATACCAGGGTTACAATAAGCTGTAAAATTACTCATGCCCAGGTGTTCATTGTCCACCACTCCATCTCCAAACCCAAGTCCATTAATGCTCTCATCGCAACCCCCGTCAGGATTATCTGAGCCATCGGCGTCCATGCGTGGGCCTCTTAAAAACGTCACTGACTGAGCTGGTGGATACTGGCCATAATGACTTGGAGCTCCCGAACCATCCACTGCTTTGCCATTAAAAGCGAAAACACTTCCCCGATTCACGTCGCATTCGATGTAGTCATCCCAACCATCTCCTATATCGGGGTCAAAGTTTATTCCTATAAATGTACTGTCGTAATTATTAACTGATCTGTTTACGATTTTGTAGTTGACGAATATCGTATAGTTGAGCGCTACATCATTCAGGCAATTAAATGCATACGCCGTACCGTGAATTTCAATCTTCATCTTCTCTCCACCACTTTCCTCATGAACGTCCCGGTCGTCATTACGGATAAAATAGACGGCTTGATCACCTTTAATCAAGGGGTAATCTCCATCGTATGCATCGTAAATCTGATCACCCATTCTGTCATAATAAGGAGCTAATTTGACAGCTTGACCCTTGGCCGTATCTCCATTTCCCGGCCATGTGGCAATGTCATCAATGGCAATATAACCTGGTTGGTTCCAGTTCGTGATGTGGTAATCGATATCTGTCTTATTTATTTTCCATAGTTTATTCCACAATGAATCCTGAGAAAAGGAGTATTCAATTGAATCCATAATCGGTCCGGTATAAATATCCTGGCCTGCTCCATTATAACGAGTTGCGGCCAGATGGAGGCTATCTAAGGAATCTTTACCTGCTATCCACAAACTGCTGAGAAAAACCGTATGCCTTCCACCTCCCTTGGGTACCTCGAATCCGGCGCCTCCACCTTGATTATTCCAAAAATCCGCCCCATCTGCATTGAATCTGGCTTTAACCATATTGATGTCCAGATACTCATAAGCTTCGAACATCTTATAGTTCACGGTTACAATCAACATTCCAGTATCACATAGAGTTGGGATGGTGTCGTCACATACTACATAATAGATAGTATCAATACCATAATAAAGCATATTATAATTGTAACTAATTATAAAACCACCTAATACCTGTACGTTTCCTCTGGCGGTATCCATCCAGGCCGTATCTAAAATGAGGTTGTTTCCATCTGGGTCGGTATCATTATTCAAAACCTGGAAAATTCCTCCTCCTCCTGAATCCGTTGTATCGTAGTCATTAACAGCGACTGGTGAGTTATTTTGGGAATATACCGGTTGAAATATTACGATAAATGCAACAACTATTAGAAGTGGAACTCTCATAAGCGGTAGGGTAGGTAGCTATTATGTAAATATAATGGATATCCTCTAACTGTTCAAAGGCAGAATTAGAATACGGTGGAATATAAAAGATATGTGGTTACTTATCTTTCTTCAACAACGAATCCCACCCCTGTGCGGTGAGTTCATGTACAGCACCTCCTTTGGCAACGAGCTGACAGCCTTCGCCCTTAGCCGTTATGTGGCCAATAATACTGATGTTCGGATCGCCTTTGATCTTATCATGGTCATTCTGAGAAATGGTGAACAACAGCTCATAATCCTCACCCCCGCTCAATGCACAGATGCTGGGATCGATCTTGAATTCCTGCGCCATTTCAATGGTCTGATGGTCAAGGGGTATTTTTTCTTCGTAAATATTGCATCCCACCTCAGAGCTGTGGCATAGGTGCAGCGCTTCGGATGAAAGCCCATCAGAAATATCAATCATTGAGGTTGGCTTCACCTTTAGCTCCTCGAACAGCTTAATAATATCGGTTCTGGCCTCTGGTTTCAGCTGTCGCTCCAATATATAATCATTGCCCTCCAGGTTGGGCTGCATGTTTTCGTTGACTTCAAAAACGGATTTCTCTCGCTCCAGTAATTGCAAACCCATATAGGCGCCACCAAGATCTCCTGTAACGCAGAGAAGATCATTTTCTTTGGCAGTACTGCGCAAAACCATGTCTTTTTTATCTGCAAAACCGACAGCAGAGACGCTTATAATCAATCCTGACAAAGAGGATGTAGTGTCGCCTCCCACCAGATCCACCTTATAGTTCTTACAAGCGAGCATAATTCCTGAGTACAGCTCATCGATTGCCTCCAATGAAAAACGATTTGACAGTGCTATAGAAACCGTGATTTGAGACGGGGTAGCATTCATGGCACATACGTCAGATATATTGACAACCACTGATTTGTATCCCAAGTGCTTCAGTGGCGTGTAAGTCAAATCGAAGTGTACGCCTTCCACGAGCATGTCAGTGGTAAGGACAACCTGCCCCTTTCCTGCATCGATCAGAGCGGCGTCATCACCAATCCCCAAAGCAGTGCTCTTGTTCTTGATCTCTACGTGCTTGGATAGATGTTGAATAAGCCCAAACTCGCCCAACTCTTCCAATTCAGTTCTTCCTTCGGAATTTGTCATGGGTGCAAAGGTAGTTGTTCGCAAGAGGAAATAAAAGCTATCCTATATGAGAAATTGCAGGTTTATGTTTTACTTTTGGATGATCATTTAATGCCTGAAAATGAGTTTCGAAAAGCTGAGTGAGTATTGGTTAAAAGAGCTGAATAAATACTCAGAAGAGCAATTTGCGCGGAATCCTTCTGATAATGGATGGTCCCTTGGGCAGGTATATATGCACCTGATTTTGGGCAACGATCATTTCTTTATGAAAAACGCAGAAATTTGCTTGAATGGAGAGGGTGAGAATATGAAGGGAGGCAAGAACAAGTGGGGCAAAATATTGTTTGCGATCAATGGATTTCCTCCAATGAAGTTCAAGAGGCCCGGTGGAGCAGAAGCCGAGCCGCGGCAACCCGAAAGCATTGAGCATATCAGAGGGAAATTGCGGGCTTCCATGGAGAAGGCTAAAGAAGTTTCAGATCGATTGGATGGTTACAATCCCAATCACAAGGTAAGGCACCCGGCTTTTGGATACCTGAATGCCAAAGAGTGGTACAGGATCAATATTATGCATTTCAAGCACCACCGCCGCCAAAAGAATCGGTTGGATAAATTTATTGGGGCCTAAAAAGAGTTCCAGTTCAATTAATGAGTAATTTAGTGTGCCCTCAAAACAGAGGGTTTTTTCTTCTCCAATGATTAAAAAAGCTACCATAGACCAGATATTTGAAACTGCTCGAATAGAGGAGGTAGTAGGAGATTTTGTTGCCTTAAAACAACGCGGTGTAAACAGGATTGGCCTGTGTCCTTTTCACAATGAAAAAACGCCTTCATTTACTGTTTCACCGGTGAAGGGGATTTATAAGTGCTTTGGTTGCGGCCAGGGCGGTAATTCCATCAATTTTGTGATGGAGCATGAAAAATACTCCTATCCCGAAGCCTTGCGATACGTTGCAAAGAAGTACAGCATTGATATTGAAGAGGACGAGCTTACCGATGAGGAGGTTCAGCAACAAAGCGAAAGGGAAAGCCAGCTCCTGGTACTGAATTATGCCAAGGAATACTATGTAAAAAACCTGTTGGAAACAGAGGAGGGAAAAGCCATTGGGCTGAGCTACTTCAAGGAAAGAGGGGTTAGTGATGAAATGATAGAAAAGTTTGAATTGGGATATAGCCTCGATACCTGGGATGGATTTACGAAATCGGCATTGGAAAAGGGTTACAAGCTCGAGTATTTGCAAAAAGCCGGCCTTACCACGGAGGAAAAAGCAATCGATCGTTTTAAAGGGCGCATGATTTTCCCCATTCATAATTATTCTGGGAAAGTCCTCGGTTTTGGTGGAAGAATTTTAAAAAATGAGGCCAAGGCGGCTAAATACATCAACTCGCCAGAAACCGAGATCTATGAGAAACGCAAGGTGCTTTATGGTATCTATTTTTCAAAGAAAGCGATCATTCTCGAGGACAACTGCTACATCGTTGAGGGTTATACAGACGTAATATCTCTGCATCAGATAGGCGTCGAGAATGTGGTGTCTTCATCAGGGACTGCCCTTACCGTGGATCAAATCCGGCTGGTAAAGAGAATTACCAAGAACATCACCATTCTCTTCGATGGAGATGCTGCGGGGATTAAGGCATCTTTTAAGGGTATTGACCTGATCTTGCAGGAGGACATGAACGTGAAGATCGTGTTGTTTCCAGACGGCCAGGATCCCGATTCCTATGCGCGAAGTGTTGATCCGGATGAATTTAAGCAGTTTATTACTGAAAATGCCAGGGATTTTATCTCCTTTAAAACGGGCTTATTGATGGATGAAGCTGACAATGACCCCGTGAAAAAAACAGCATTGGTAAGAGAAATTGTTCAAACCATTGCGGTTATACCAGATGCGATATCTCGATCTGTGTACATTCAGGAATGTAGCAAGCTGCTCGGCATTTCAGAGCAGCTTTTGATTAATGAGCTAAATAAGCTAAGAAAGCGAAATGCCAGTAAGCAGAGAAATGCAGATGCTGGATATGATGAGGTTGCACCGCTCGATTATATAAAAGGCCATCCCAGCGAAGTCGGTGGTGCCAGGCAGGAACCGATTGCGGGAAATGCAGAACCACAAGAGCGGGATGTGATTAGGTATTTGCTGAGCTATGGCTTGGAAAAGATAGTTTTTCCAGAGGAAAAATCTGACGGTGATCTAAAAGAAGCACAAGAAGGGGAGGAAATTGAAATTGAGGTGGCCAAGTTTATTGTGGAGGAAATAGCAAACGACGACTTGAATTTCGACCATCCGCTTTACAATACTGTTTTTACTGAGTATAAAAAATTGGTTAAAAAGAACAAGACACCGTCTCAGGAGTTCTTCCTTCAGTATGAAGATCGCAAGGTGGCTAGCCTGGCGGTAGATCTGATCTTCTCGCCCCATGAGCTGAGTGAAAATTGGGAGGAGCGCCATAAGATAGTGGTCAGCTCTGAAGCCCAGTCTTTAAAAAATGCAGTAGAACGAACCGTTTATTCATTTAAAATGGCCAAGGTAAAGCAGATGCTGCTCGAGAAGCGTGAAGCACTGAAAGAATTAGAAGACGGGAAAACCCGTGATGACCTTCTACAAGAGCATTACAATCTGGAGGAAGCTAAAAAGCTCATCTCAAAATACCTGGGAAGAGTACTCTCACCAAATTAGCGACGGATGTCCTTGATGTTTAGCTGCAGCGATACATTGCCATTCCACTCATTCTCTTCAATTGTATAACAGATGTCAACTGTTTCACCGTTGGCGATTGGCTCCAGCCATTGACTCTGTCCAAAAGCGATAGCAGAGAAGTGAACATTGGGGCTTGAAGGGTGATGAAGAAAGAGCTTCAAATGCTTCTCGCCAACGATCCTGACCTGTCCATTATCGAGC
>DTRI01000112.1:30276-34357 GCA_012966015.1 Flavobacteriales bacterium
GTGAGAAATACGGGGGTCATATTTTGAGGCCCGAAGGGCTCAAACTGTTTTAGGATCCTGAAAAACTGTCGCGTTATTTCACCAAATTCAATTTCCGCATCAATTTCAATAGTTGGAATAAGCTGGTGCTCCTCAATAGTTTTGTTCACGTATTCTTCAAACTTAGCAGAAAAGGCTTCGATGTTTTCAATTTTCATGGTGAGGCCCGCAGCATATTTGTGGCCACCAAACTGTTCGAGCAAGTCGCTACAGGAATTAATGGCATTGTAAACGTTGTAGCCATCAACCGATCTGGCCGAGCCCGTTGCCTTACCATGAGATTCTGTTAATACAATGGTGGGCTTGTAATGTCTTTCTATGAGTCTGCTGGCAACAATTCCTATTACGCCTTTGTGCCAGTTTTCTTTAAAAAGTACTGTTGTCTTTTTTTGCTGAAACTGCTCGCTTTGCTCTATCATCTTCAGCGCCTCTTTAGTGATTTGGGAATCATGCTTCCGTCGTTCAAGATTGTTTTCATTGATTCGCTTGCTCGTATTCATCGCGGCTTCCATGTCATTAGATATCAAAAGCTTCACCGCGCTTTTCCCTGACTCAATACGTCCTGCGGCGTTAATTCTAGGGCCTATGATGAAAACAAGATTGCTCACGTAGAGCGTTTTGTTGATGTTGTTAAGCTCCAAAAGAGCTTTAATACCAGGACGAGGATCTGAGTTAATCAACTCGAGGCCATAATGCGCAAGGACTCGATTTTCTCCTGTTATGGGCACAATATCTGATGCGATACTGATTGCGGTAAGATCCAGGTATTGTTTCAGCTCTTCAAATGGTATTTCATTCTTGCTGGCATATGCTTGTACCAGTTTGAACCCTATTCCACACCCAGAAAGTTCGTCGTATGGATAGGAGCAATCACTTCGTTTAGGATCGAGTACGGCCACGGCAGGAGGCAGCTCATCTCCGGGTGTATGATGATCACAGACAATAAAATCAATGTTCTGTTCCTTTGCATAGGCGATTTTTTCATTGGCTTTTATTCCGCAATCCAAACATATGATAAGGCTTACCCCTTGTTTGGCGGCATAATCTATACCTTGTGTAGAAACTCCATAACCTTCGTCGTAGCGATCAGGTATATAGTATTCCATGTTCTCATAGAGCTTATTGAAGAAGGAGAATACCAGGGCCACACTCGTGGTGCCATCAACGTCATAATCGCCATAAATCATGATGCGCTCATCGCTTTCAAGTGCAGCTTCTATTCGCTCGATGGCAAGATCCATGTCCTGCATGAGAAAGGGGTCGTGAAGCATAGATAATTCTGGCCTGAAGAACTCGCGGGCCTCTTCGAAACTGCTCACACCTCGTCTTGAAAGCAAGGCTGCAAGCAGAGGAGAAATCTTGAGCTCCTCCGTAAGAACGGATTGCACATTTTGCACTGCTTCATCCTTTATGAGCCATCTTTTTTCCATAAAATCACTTTGTATTGTGATAGTGTAAAGGTAAGAACATGCAAAATAATTCGTGAAAAATTTATCAACAGCAATTGAAGTAGATCAGGTTTGTTTCATTTGGGATGGATGATTGTCAAGTCCGGCATGTTTATTGCATCTCTACATTCTCGTTATGAAAATTGTCCTTGCCATCGTTTTAGCACTTTGCCTTAACCTGAATGCTTTCGCGCAGAATAGAAAAGTGATAGTAAAACAGATTGAGCGCTTCAGAGATACTGAGTTGTATAATGCATCATATAACATTGAGCAGGATAGTTTAAAAGAGCTGATAAGACAATTCTTTCGGTTGAATAACTACAGGGCGATCAGTGCATCTGATTCGGTGATGCGATTTTACCTTCGTAAAAGTACGATTGGGGTTAGGAGAGGAGTGTCACATGCTTCGGCTAATAATAGACGTGGTCGTTATGTGAGATGTCGAATACATGTATATGTGAGGGTTTCAATTATGGAAGAAGAGGATGGAAAAAAGATTATTGTCTCTTCTGAAGCAGTTAATTATACCGTCAATGCGAGCACAAATATCTACACTTGGGGTGGTAGCCATCGTTTTGATGAACTATCTCTCCGAACCTTTCTGTACATAAGCTGTGTGGGAAATGCAATGCCCATGCCCCCTGAGCTATACGCAATGGTCAATAACTACAACTCTAACCAAACCAGGGAGCGTAAAAAAATAATTCAGGGACGACACTATTAGTAGGCGCAGGATTTAGCTGAGAAATTTACTGCCTCATCAATCCATAATCTCTAATCAACAATTATCAATTGTAGTTGCTGTAGGGACAGGGATCGAACCTGTAAGGAGGCCTTAGCTACAGAACAAATTAAAAAGTGGTCAACCCACTATTCTGCGTTTATCGGCTTTTTCTCCACCCCCGAGACAGGGGGGCATGTTTGCCAGTTCCATTATTAATGAAACGATTTCATCACCCCACAGTGTATGTAAAATGACTGTTTGTAAAAGAACGAGTAGTTTGTTGATACAAATTTAATAAAAACATGAATAAAATATGATAAATACATAGAATATGTATTATTATTGTGATAAATGCAATAAAAACGCTGAAAGTTGAAAATAACATAATTACACACTGCAATTATGAATCCCAATTTAGAAATCGATAAAATAGACCGGGAAATCATCTCCATTCTCATGGATGATGCGAAAACACCCTATTCAGAAATAGCCAAACGAATCGTTGTTTCTGGTGGTACTGTCCATGTTAGAATGAAGAAATTGGAGCACATGGGCATTATACAGGGTTCCACCTTGGTGATAAACACGGCCAAATTGGGATATGGCCTCACCGCTTATCTAGGCGTTTACCTAAACAGGGGAGGAGTCTACAATCAGGTAATTGTAGAACTAGAACAAATACCGCAGGTGGTGGAGGCACATTACACAACGGGGGTGTACAGTATTTTTCTGAAGTTAATCTGCAGGAACACAAAAGATTTGAGAGATGTATTGAACGACAAGATTCAAACAATTGAAGGAGTTCAAAGAACGGAAACCATTTTGTCCCTGGAAGAGAGCATTAAACGGCCGGTACAGTTCGGTAGTTAGTCAGCCAAAAGTTCTGTTAACCAATTCTGAAATATTTCAAATTCGATCAGGTCGTTATGACCACCGTTGGGCACAGCAGTTAGCTGAATGTTCTCAGATAACGCGTCCAATCGTTCGCTCGACTGAAAGGGAATAATATTATCAATTGTACCGTGTATCAGGTAAACCGGACAGCTTGTCTCTAACAAATAAGTATTGGTCGCCAATTTGTATTTGACGAGCACGGCCAGGATTGAGGAATAGTGCTTCTTCACTAAATCGTTAAAATTGAAGTACGGCGATTCGAGCAACAATTTCTTAGGGGAATTCTCCGCTGCCACCTTGGCCGCAATGGCGGTTCCTATAGATCTGCCATACAGTATGGTCTCCTGTTCCTTGTATGTTTTCATCATTTCATGATAAACAAAAGCCGCATCCGCATGTAACTGCTTTTCACTGCTGATGGTACCGCCACTCTTTCCGTACCCTCTGTAATCGATGATTAGAATATCGTAGCCGAGCTGTGTGAATGGCGCCTGCACGTATCCCCAGGAGCTCAGGCTTCCCGCATTGCCATGAAAATAAATGATTAATCCCCTTTTCCCCTCTGACCTAAATAGTAAACTATTCAACGAAACTCCAGCCTCAACCTGAAAATTTAGCTCTTCAAATTCCCAGCCTGGATCGAATTCGAATTGATAATTCGCGGCTAACTTTTCCGGAAAAAAAATAAGCTTTTCCTGAATATTGTACAGTATTCCAGCAACAAGGAGTGCTACGAGCGCTATGATTGTTATGGGCCACATGATATGTCTTTTCAATTTGCTGAGCCTGGTATTCAAATTTTTCTAAAAGTTTGAGATTACAAGGTAAAAAATTCTATTTTTATCCCCCCACAAAATCGTTGCAAAAATTAGAGAGAAAAGGATAAGGGAGGTGCAAATAATCAAGAACTTAATTTTAGCAGTATTCGTTTTCCTCTGCCAGTCTTCAATGGCACAGGACGGAGGATTAACCCCGG
>DTRI01000112.1:34391-36857 GCA_012966015.1 Flavobacteriales bacterium
TGAGACCATTAGCAAGGCCAAAGAAGCTTATAATCAGGGAATAGCCCTTTTTAGCGAAGAAAAGTATGCAGAGGCAATAGCGAGCTTCGACAAATCGGTCGAGCTGTCTCCTAGGTTTCTAAATGCTTTTTACAACCGTGGAATGACAAACTTACAGCTGAAAAAATACGCTGCAGCCATTGTGGACTTCACAGCAGTAGTGGATTCTAATGATACGAAGGCCAGTGCTTATTTAAAACGTGCAGAGGCTTACACCGCCTTGAGGAAACTCGATGAGGCAACAGCAGATTATAAAAAGGTGATTAGCTTACAGCCGAAGAATGAAAATGCCATGTATGGTTTAGGTGATGTACTCTTCATGAAAGAGGATTATCAGGGTGCCATTGATCAATTTACAAAGGCAACAGCTATAGATGGGCAATTTGCTTATGCCTATAACGACAGGGGTTCTGCTTACCGAAGGCTTGAGCGATATTCAGATGCGATTACAGATTATCAAAAGGCAGCATCTATCAGCCCCAAGCTCGCATTTATTTACAACAACCTGGGAAGTACGAAAAAGAGAATGGGAGACTTAGTCGGCGCAATGGCAGCGTACAACAAAGCCATTTCCGTTGATGCTGACTTTTACATGGCGTACAACAATCGAGGAGGGATTTATCTGGCACAAAAGAAATATGATGACGCCTTGGCGGACTTTGACGCTGCTATAAAGCTCAGCTCCACCTATGCACCATCATTCAATAACAAGGGTGTTGTGCTTCATAAGCAAGAAAAATACAAGGAAGCAATCGCAGAATTTGATAAGGCGATTAAGATAAACCCCAATTACGGTGGTGCCTATGTGAATCGTGGAATAACCAAGGAAATGATTCGGGATGTAGATGGCGGATGTGCCGATTGGAAGAAGGCAGAGAAGCTAGGAGAAAAACAGGGCAAGAAATTTTACATAAACAACTGCGATTAACGGAGATGAAGAACAGTATTATCATCGCGACCTTATTCTTCTTCAGCTTCAGCTTGTCTGTAGTGGCTCAAAACGTAGAGTTTAAAGCTGCCAACTTCAAGGATAAAAAGGAAGAGTTTAAAGAAATGATGTTGAAGATGGAGACCACAGACCTCATACTCGATAAAGCGAACGAGGACGTGGTGATGCTAAGAAATCCCAAGGATCAGTACAAAGAGGCGTTGGTGGTCTATTTGGAGCTGCAGAAATTCAATCCCAACAGCGCTAAGCTGAACATGAAAATTGGCAATTGTTACCTGAACACGAATGAAAAGTATAAGGCCGAAGAATTTATTGACAAGGCAATAAAACTCAACCCGGAAATCAGTCCTATGCTCTATTTCTACCTCGGCCAGGTGAATCAAATAAATTATGAGTGGGCCGCCGCCATTAAGAACTACACCAAGTTTGAGGAGAGCATCAAAAGCAAATTGGCCGAACACTACAAAAAAATCACTTCCAAGTACAAGAAAGAATGCAAGTCGGGTAAAAAATTACATAAAGAACCGGTTAAGGCATGGGTAGACAATGTGAAGGCGGTTAATTCTCCCCGGGATGATTACAGCCCTTGTTTATCAGCAGATGGCGAATTGCTGATGTTCACTTCTAGAAGAGACAATGGACACGCAATAAACGCATTGGGAGAATTTGACAGTGACATTTACAGAAGTACTAAAGTAAAGAGGAAATGGTCGCAGGCAAAGAATGTGGGCATTCCGCTGAGTACTCCAAAAGACGAAACTGGATCGGCATTGGCATACGATGGTCAGCGATTGCTCATGTTCAAAGAGGAGAACGGAAACACTGATATTTATGAGAGTACATTGGATGGAGTTCTTTGGAGTGAGCCAATCCGAAAATTGTCTAAGGTTCCCAACACCGAACACAATGAAACTTTTGCCACCTACGAGCCGCAGGACATCAAGGTTTATTACATATATGATGGCATGACCCGAGGCGATAAGGAGATTTTTATTACTGGATTGATGGTTTATACTGTTGCAGATTACAATAAGTGGGGGAAAGGGCAAAGCCTGGGACAGCCTGTTACTACAAGATACAACGAGGGCTCAGTTTATGTGCACCCCGACGGAAAGACTATGTATTTCAGTTCACAAGGCCATAACTCAATGGGGGGGTACGATATATTTTACACCACCAAAAATAATTTGGAACAATGGACGAAGCCTGTGAATCTTGGCTATCCTATCAATACGCCTTACGACGATTTGTTCTACGCTTCTACCGCCAACGGTAAGTTTGCCTACATAGCGTCTAACAGAAATGGTGGAGAAGGTGGATTGGATATTTACAAAGTAACCTATTGGGGAGCGCCGAAGCAGATGATGGTAGGAAGTGAAGATTTTCTGCTGGCCAGCGTAGCGGAACCCATCCTGGACGTACACATTGAGGAGTCGGTTGAGGTGGATAAGAAAAGCCTGACAGTATTCAAAGGAAAC
>DTRI01000113.1 GCA_012966015.1 Flavobacteriales bacterium
CTAAAAGCTGAAAACGTGCTAGAATAACAAAGTAAATAAAATTATTGGTGTGATTAAATGCTAAACAAACAACAGATACAAAACTTCATTGATCACAACTATATTGTGCTGGAGGATTGTTTTTCAGCTGAGACCGCGCGGGAATGGGTAGAAAATGCCTGCCGGCAGACGGGCATTGATTTGAAAGACGCCGTCACCTGGCCACAGCCCCATTGCTTTCTGGGTCAGCACATGACTGAAAGAAAGGAGTTACCGCTGAATCAATTTTCCTCCAAACTTTGGGTGGCTATCCGTCAACTGGTAGGTGGAGAGGAACGTATTCAACCGCCGCTCACGGTTAACGACGCATTTGTAGTAAATTTCAGCCTAGGCAGCGACCAACCCTGGACAGAACCCATTGAGCGTGAAGGCGGATGGCACGTAGACGGCGACTTCAACCAGTTCATCGATAGTCCAGAGGCCGGATTGTTTATCCTGATGCTTTTCACGGATGTCGAACTTCATGGGGGAGGCACCTATATTGCCCCGGACAGTATTCCCCACATTTTACGGCACTTTTTGGACCATCCGCAGGGGTTATCAGCCTACCAACTGCGAACAAGCCATAACGTGGCCCGACAATGTAATGTCGGGATACCAGCCATGGGCAGGGCGGGAACTGTCTACCTGATATACCCACAGATGTTACATACCACCTCTCAGAATCTGTTACGAAAGCCAAGGTTCATCCGTAATGGTCAGGTACGCTTGAAAGCCCCGATGCGTTTTGACCGCTGCCGAAGAGAAGATTTATCTCCGGTGGAGAGATGCGCTTTGCGTAATTTGGGACTGGAGCGGCTTGAATTCTTCCCGCCAAGCGAAGATCTCCGGATGGCCACAGATCACGACGATGGGCAGCTGTTGCCCTGGAGGTATGGCGAAAAACCGAGTTATAAAAATGTTTAGGCGGCTCCATCTTAAGCCCTTTTACATCTTTAGCACGAATTCGACTCTTCAGGGACTAGCCTATGCATTCTATCACGATTGCAGTTTCGGGATAAAGTGATGAGATTGCTCACGGCAAATTGGGCGCATGGCACCCAAAGTGGAGGCTTGTCGTGTCAGCTAGATTCTTAGTGGAAGGCTGATCTTAAGAGCGACAGGACATTCTGCGAGATAGCTGAGGCTGTGTTTTTTACTACCACAGTGTGGTAGTGGATATTCCTAGTCTTCACATCAACACTGTCCAGTTTAGCATAGGTGAATTGTGTCTGGGGCGTCGCGGCATCGCAGGGCCTAGATGGAAGTAGAAGACGCGGGCCGTGTCCAGGACTACCAGTCTCAGGAAGACACTTACTTTCCCAGGTTAGAAATCAACTTCAGGCTTCCCGAAAAAAGATATACTTAATATTTTAATCAATGCTGTTATAAACTATCCGTTCAAAAGAGGTAAACAAATTATATGAATTCATATCGTTAAAAGGCAAAACTTGTGTCATGTAGACAAGGGCAAATTCATTTTCAAAATCTATAGTAAAGTAAGTATTAAATAATCCTGCCCAATATGCTGTTCCTTTTGGTCTTACAATTGAATTTTCATCGTATGCCCAAGCGAGAGTCCAGTTATCGTAACTATCGAAAAAATAATCTTTATCTCCTCTCGGTTTCGTCTCAACGTTTTCGACTTGAACATACCTATGAATTTGCTTAAAATCGTCAAGCTGAGGAGTGTTAAGTAATTTAAAAGTACTCTCCTCTAAAATCTTTATCCCGTTGAAAGTACCTTTATTTAACATACAAGCTAAAAACTTCCCATAATCTTCGGGAGAACTTGATAACCCACCACCCCCATTAAAATCTTCCGTAGGATTCATTTTTTGATATTCATTTTTAACAATAGTGCCATTTTCAGCATCTCTATGGGAAGAACCAACAACAAGATGTTCTAATTCATCTGGAACGTTATACCACGTACTATCCATTTCTAATGGTCCAGAAATATGCTGTCTAAAATATTCCTCCAAATTGGTACCAGAAATTTTCTCTACTAATTTGCCAACCCAATCTATACTCGTTCCATACATAAACGAAGTGCCAGATTCAAAAAATCTGGGTTGGTAGTTTTCTGTCCAGTTTATCTCAGATTTTAATTCATCCCATTTTCCAAGTTGAGGGCAAGTAAACCAGTAACCAAAACCCGCTGTATGAGTCAACAAATGCCGAAGAGTAATACTGTTTTGGGGGACAATAATTTCGTTGTCTTCATTTAGAATTAGCCTTTTCGACATCTCTGGTAAATGCTCGTCAAGAGGCTCATCTAAGGTAACTTGACTTTGCTCTACTAGTTGCAACGCAGCCACCGAAGTTAGGGATTTAGTCATTGAAGCAATACTAAAAATATTTTTTGGATTGATGGTGTCATCTCTATCCCATCTAGAAGGGCCGTTGGAATAAAAGGACATTTCCCCGTTTCTACTTATTTTGCCCATCACCACGGAGGGGATATCAGTATTAGAAATTTGCTTTTGGATTTTTATTTCAATTTGTTTTTCGAATCTAGATAATATATTCACAATAATGCTCTTTTAATGTTAAATTTAGATTCTCTTTATGTCGTTTTCGCTCACCAATTGCTTAACAATGGCTCTGTCTGCTGCCGCCCAATCTAAACTCTCTAATTGATTAACTGTCAGCCATTTATAATCAATATGTTCAGTGAGAGTGAAATTGACATCTTTTGCTGTGCACAGATAACTGTACATCAGAAGCAGAAAGTCTGGATATTGATGTTCAACGGTTAGGAACTCTCGCTCAACTTGGATAGCGTAATCGAGTTCCTCTTCAATCTCTCTAATTAAGGCTTGCTGTCGAGATTCACCAATTTCTAATTTTCCGCCTGGAAACTCGTATTTTAATGAAACATAGTCATACGGGCTTTTTCCCCTTTGCAAACAGAGAAACTTGTTGTCAAATCTAATGACAGCAGCGACAACTTCAACCAGTTTCATGCCAGAGAATACAGAGGAATAATAAGTCCAAATTAACTTAAACCTTACTTAAGTGTCACCATTTTCTTGGTTTCTGCTGGTTCTGATAGCCTTCTTGATGGAGGAAGCTGGCATAGTCCTGATCAGACTGTTTCAGGAAATTATAGATTACTCCAGTCAAGTAATAATTGTAGTTGATGGGTAAAGTTACTGCTTCCTTCACTGGACACTCGATCTTAATCCTCAACTAATGCCTCCAGGTTTTATTTAGCCTCTATTATAAACGTGATACAAGGCAGCACGAACCCACTTCCAAGATAATCTAACGCATTGCTATTGAACATTCGCCCAGCTTCTCGACTACCTCATTATCAACACGAAAAGTGATCGTATGACCCTTTTTACTGCATACCATCGTTATAATTCAACAAAAGAATTCATACTACTAACGTTAGTAGTAACAAGACCTCAAAATCTCACTGGTCGCCCGACCAGTAAACTACAAAAACTTCAAAAATCACCAAAATGGTTTAGATCTTTCTTCTTGTAATAATAATAGTGATTTATATTCCTTTGTTGCTTCTAGTGCTTCTAGTGCTTCTGGTGTTCCTATTTTCTCTAATGCATCTGCTACATAATCACGAACCTCTGCCTCCTGATCCTGCAACAGTTGTATCAGAGTAGGTACCGCATCTTTTGCACTTTCCCCTATCTTCCTTAATGCCCTTGCCGCAGTAGCACGAACATACCAATCCTGATCCTGCAATGATTGTATCAGGGCAGGCACTGCTACCTTGATTGGCAATTGTTCAATAAGTTCTTCAATCCTCTGTTTCCTGAGGGGGCTGAGATCATTCATAATTTACCAAACAAACCTAACTGCGATTAATCGCAGTGACAAAAACTCACTTCTAACATTAGAAGTGACAAAGACCTTAAGATAATACTGCGGATATCCGCAGTGACAAAACTGAACGCACCTTTATTCATCAAGCATCTCAACTAACACACCTTTAATTTGACCGTTTGCCATCGCTGAAAAGTGGGGGTATCCCTAGGTCCCCCTTTATATCTTTAGTCTGAATTCGACTCTCAAAGGACTAGCTT
>DTRI01000114.1 GCA_012966015.1 Flavobacteriales bacterium
CCCTTCGGGAATATATCATCGTCTTGTCGGAGAATGTTTACTGTGTTGGAGCTTGACAAGCTCTCAGGCAATTGCTTCCTAGCTGAGAATACATAATCTCTATCAACTGCCTGTATATCATTAGGTAAAAAGAAATCACCCTGACCTGTGTATTGTCTCTCAACAATGTCGCCAATCCAATCCCAACGGTTGTCGGCAATGGAACCAGAAGCAATGTCCTCGACAATAAACTTCGCATCACTAACCAACGGTCCAGCGCCACTGCCCCCATCGGCAGTCTCGACTGTAGCGAAATCCCAATCAAACACCAAAGTTTTAATTTGTGGAATGTGGCTACCGTGTGGAATTGATTGTGCCCAAGCAGGCATCGGTGTAACACCATCTGGTAAAAATGCTGGAAGCATGTCATCCACAAAGGACATTTGAGTGAAGTAGGCTGGCTTGAGCGGGTTCATTCGACCAGCACTAGACGCATCTTTTGCGTGAGCCTTGATCGTTTCGTCGTCAAGGTAGTCAACCCAATATCTGACGCTTGACACCTTCACGTTCGACTCAAGCTCTAGTGTGGTGTTATCCTCAAACTGTGAGTAAGCCGCACCAACGTACAAACGTTTTGCGTTCTCAAAAAAGTCTCGCCCTTCTGCTGAGGACACAGGAACGGAAACTGTAAATTCTTTTTCTATCTCGTCAAGAGTTGCATTAACACCATAAAATTCTAAGACATATTCTGGGTCTGTCGAAGAAGTTAGATCAACCGGAGCAACCCCGCCATCCCAATATTTGTCCTCGACACGAAGACGAATTGCAAAGTTCCACCGCTCGTTGTCATATACATCTTTATAGGTTGGAGACTTTATTCTGAACCCGCCACCGAGCGAAGTAGAAGTTAAGATAAAGAATGCGTCCTTATCATCTCTCCCCGTTCTCTGAACAAGGAGTCGGAAGTTTGCATCATCAACCCCGGCTGGTCTGAAGCTGTCTGTGGGTCCACCCACGTCAACGTGGTGAATGCCCAAGATTGAAGCGTCTTCAGATTGTGGTGCTTTAGTAAAACCAAAAGTGTGCAAGAGATACGATGGGTGATCGTATTCCAAAAACTTCGGGAAGATTACTTCAGCCTCAATCGTCACGGGAACAAAATCATGTTCGTGGAAGTTGTTGGGTGCTATCGCAGCGGAGTCGGATGCCGGGATATAAGACACTGCGCTAGTGTTGCTAGGGTCAGCGAACTGATAAACAACAGACTCGTTTCTATCTGGGTTGTTGAAGTCAACATAATTCTTTTGAATTGATGTGTATCTTACGTTGTCTTCAAACTTGTATGTCACCTCATCTGCGTAGAGGTTTATTTTAATAAGCTCGTCATCGACACCGAAGCAACGAATGAGGTTTCTAAATGCCTTCTCCGTACCCTTCGATTTGTAAATGTAAACAAGATTGTTGTAGATGTTCTGGTAGATCAGATTTTTAATTTCTTGAATCTGGTGGTCAAATACCTCATCTTCGCTTCGGCTTGCAAGCTCTTCGATAATCGTTGAGTCAACAAAAATATCTGGCGCAACGAAACCTACGGAGTCAAGCAAGTCTCTGGCGAAGTGATATGGTTGGTCGCCACTCTCAGGGCTATCATAAGCAATGTCCTTAATCCGTGGCAGTTCTTCAATCTGTAAGTGAAGCTGGTCAAAGTAATTTGAAACAACCTGCGTCAAGTTTAAAAGATTGCCGTTGTCCTCTTCGGTAATCCAGTCGGGCATCGTGTGATAGATTCCCGCATTGTTCGTTTGATCGTGTGTGGTGCCAGTTAATCTCTTCTCTTCTAGTAGAGATACAATGTCAGGATGGTCAGGATAAAGAATTGGATCTCTGAACTCCGTGTTCCTTGAACCAATCCGTGCCACCTCGTTGTCTGCTTCGTTAATTGCAGAACCAAGGTTGCGAGTCCCAAGCGCATAGTTTACAATTATGCCGTTGGAAATTCTACCTGAGTAATCTAAAACACTTCCATCTCTCTGGTCAACATGCTCATCATCGAGTAAGCCCTCGTTGAATTTATAATAAACTCCAAGGTCAACGTTGCCTCGGTCAACAACCTTCACGTCCCTAGAGTTTGTGCCTCCACCAAACTGTGAGAACCAGTAGCGACCAATTTCCTTGTGGTTGCGAGCAGTCTTCCAGAAGCGGAATTCGTCATAGGAGAATGGGTGTGAGCCCCACCCCAACCCAACGGCTGCGCCTGCTCCACCGGGAGGAGCCGCAATATAAGAGTTAATGTGTGCCCGCAAACCAAGGAGAGCATCAGCATCAACTTCGGTTCCAACAACAATACTTTCATTAAACTCTCCGTTGATGTACAATATAATTTCAAGATTATTCCCACTGTTTTTAAACGTAAATGCATAATGGTTCCAGCCAACGGTACTGAATGGAGTTCCACCCACCGATTGTGCGGCTGGGCTTCCAAGCCCATTCTCGTCGCCAATAGAAACTGGTGTTCCTGCTAGGGTTCCCTCTCCTTTTACTCTATAGGTAACATCAAAAAGCGTTGTTCCGCCGTGGGCATTAGGAGTATGCTCAATCGTCATCCTTGTGTCGGATACGCCGCCGTCCCACAAATCAAACAAAGCAACACGGTCACTGGGATCAACGTCTGACTTTAACCAAAATTCAACTGTGCTTCCCATCTCGCCATTAAGATAAAGATTAGTGCGGCGAATTTCTTTAAAATATTCTTCCGAATCATTCCAAAGGTTTGCTCGCCCACCCTTCTCTGGGAAGGTTTCTGAAATCTTATTTGTAACGCCATCAGGGGCAGCACTACCATAAGGCTTGTCAACATGCGGGTGTGGACCTCCTGTAAGTTGAATATATTGTGGGCTTGGGAGTAAAAGAAATTCACCACCGTTGTCACTACCAATGGCAACACCCGGATTAGTATTAAGATCGAGATACCCTGTCGCTCTTGGATACTCGTTCTTGAAAAACCAATTGTCGAGATAGGTTGAATCAGTGTGCCACTTCGTCTTCTCTGCGAAGGAACCATCATAAGGATAGGTCTTGAAGATGTACTGAATTGAATCTTCGTAATACTTCTCGGCAGAACCATATCGGGCAAAGTTCTTCGGATCAGAGAAGTCAATCTTCGGGACAAACTTCTGCCTCGCTTCGACTGTCTTCTCAATAAATCGCTTAGATTCTACCTCAGCAGTTAGTTGTTCCACATGCTGTTTGGTAACAATCTTATTCGATTTCTTTCCTCCGAATAGATCCTTAATGCCCATGTTATTATTCTACCCTAAACTTGAAAACTTCTGTCTGTTCCCGTTGTTCACCATTAAAGACAAACATAAACTTAATTCCGTAGGAATAGCCTCTTTCCAACAATGACATATCAAAGTCAAAAAAGCTGCCGTCGCTATCGTATGAAAGTTTTGTATGTTCGTCACCACCGATTCCATAATCAATTACCACGAAATCATCTGCTAACCTAGTAATTTTATAATAAGCTTGCTCAACGATTTCCGTTTCTATCTCCTTAGTCGCCTTACTATAAATAGTGGGGCTCCAATCTTTTAAGCGAGTATAGAGTCGGAAGCGGGCAATCTCTGCTATGGTGTTTTCATTGGGGTCTTTTCCAAGATAACTGGGTTTCATGTTTGGCATAGAAATAACATATTCCGAATGCGTGTTGGCTGTTGCCTTGACGGACCTCTGTTTAACACTAAGAGTTTCTGTGTGACAGATTGTAGGTCCGGTCAAATCTATCCATTCAAGATATACTTCTTCTAGTGGCGTGTCTAGACTGAAAGCTGCCGTTGTGTATATCCCGGTTGTCGGCACACTATCGCTGCCTCCCGTCACACCCTCAGTTTGTAACAATACATTTTTTGTAGAGTCAACCCAAATGCTTAAACTGTCGGGCTCAAGCAATGCATTTACAAGAACACCGCCCTCATAATTCTGAAGTGTTAAAGTGTTGTTGTTGGCGCTTCTCATCGGGTGAACAGCATAAAACTTTCCACGGTCATCCTGCGTTGAATCGTCCTGTCTAACCTCCCTGCCCGGCTTGGTTCACG
>DTRI01000115.1 GCA_012966015.1 Flavobacteriales bacterium
GTTGACAGTTCAGGTGCTTATGGCTACCAATGGGTTGAAGTGAATGGAGCGTGTTCAGACACAGATACTGTGGTTATCTCGTTTTTCAGCCCTCCCCTTGCCGATGCTGGTCCAAGTGCCAACGTCCTTTGCGATACTAGCTTCACGTTCGCTGCTGTATTAGGTTCTGGGTCTGGTGTATGGACGCAATCTCTTGGACCCGGTGTAAGCACGATTGCCAATAGTTCAAGTCCCAATTCGGTGGTAACGGTTAATACCATGGGGTTGTATGTATTTCTATGGACAACAACGGACAGTCTTTGCTCCAACACAGATACAATGATAGTGAACTTTGAAGATCCATTAACAACTGACGGAGGATCAGGTAGCACTGAATGCGACCTGGACTTCACCTTTGGTGCCAGCACTACAATTGGCACAGGCCTGTGGACCCAAAGTTCTGGGCCTACAGGTGGAACTTCGATTTTCGCTTTGTCATCTGACCCTACCACAAGTGTAACCGTAATTCAGCCTGGTTCTTATGTTTATACCTGGACGGAGACACTTGGCACCTGTGTAGACTCCGAGGATGTAGCGGTCATTTTCACCGCGCCGGTTGTTGCGAATGCAGGTCGCGATACATCTATAAGTTTAGGCAACAGTGTTGATCTGTTTGCACAGGGAGGGACAACCTATATTTGGAGTCCGGGTATAGGTCTTTCAGATACGCTAATCCCCAACCCCGTAGCCTCACCAATAGTAACTACTACGTATGGACTTCTCGTTCTGGATAATAGCGGTTGTTTCGGTACAGATTCCGTTATCGTAACGGTTAACCAAGACTTCAATTTCATCGTGTCTAATATTATGACACCCAATGGCGACGGATTTAATGATACCTGGTATATAGATAATATTGAGTTTTATCCGGAATGCGATGTGGCTATATACAATAGGTATGGCAATCAATTATACAGCGTGAAAGGATATCAGAATGATTGGAAAGGAAAGCACAATGGAAAAGATTTGCCTGATGGAACTTACTATTACGTTTTGAAGTGCCCTGGCACAACAGCTATTTTTAAGGGGGGCATAACCATATTCAGAAGAAGATAGATATACTTTATTGTTTTGAAAACATCATTTAAACATATTACTCTTTGGCGTACTTTCAGCACTGCGGCGATTCTGTGCGTGATGTTAATCCCTACTTCCAATGCTCAACAAGTACCTCTGTATGGCCAATATTTTTACAACCCTTTTATTTACAATCCTGCTTTAACAGGCAGCGATGATGTTACTAATGTTTTTCTCATTCATCGCGCTCAATGGCTTGATATGCCCGGCCATCCTACAACCACTGCGTTAACATTAGATGGGGCAATCAAACCAAAGAAAATTGGAGTGGGCATGAGTATTTACAGTGACAAAACTGATTTTACCGACCGCATTGGTGTGTATGCCTCATTTGCCTATAACCTTCAAATTAAAGAATCACACAATCTTATGTTCGGCCTGGCACTAGGTGGGTTACAGAATCGAGTAGATTTTGGCAAAGCCGTTGCCCGAGATTTAGATGATCCAGCACTGGTTGGGGGCTATGAAAAGAAAAGCACGATAGACGGAAATTTTGGGCTCGCATATCACTGGAAAGGCTTGAAATTTGGAATTTCTGTACCCCAGATTACAGGAACTTCTTTTAAGTATGAGGGCTCAGGCACCCGAACGTATTATGATCTGTCTAGACACTATTTGATGTCTTTACAGTATCAATTTTTTGTAAATAGTGGCAAGGACATCTCGGTAACCCCGTTAATAATGATGCGCTTTATGCCCGAGGCACCCATTCAATACGATATCAATGCGATTTTTGAATACAAAGACTTTGTGTGGCTCGCGGTTTCTTACCGCAGTGATTACGCCATAGGTGTGAACCTTAGGCTAAAAGTAGCAAAGAGCATTAGTGTAGGATATACATATGATATCATCACCAGCTCCATTAAAGCGTACAGCGGAATGAGCCACGAATTCTTACTTGGATATTCATTCGGCGGAAGTAAAAAGGCCGATGAAGAATTGAAAAAGAAATACGAGGAACAAATTGATAGTTTACAGGCAGCATTAGATGAACAGGAAGCGAAAGAACGTGAAAGAGAGCAGGAAATTAACGAGAGGTACAATGAGTTAATTGCCGAGGCTGACAGCTTGTTTGCGGCGGGCAGATACCTGGAAGCCAAGGCCATCTATGAAAAAGCGTTAGAATTAAAACCTAATGAGCAACATGCGAAGGACAAGCTTGCTGAGATAAGCCGTCTGATGGGTGACAACTATCAAAAAGCAATTGCCAAAGCGGATGAGCTATTTAAAGCTCGCGATTACAAGGGGGCAAGAAAGATGTATGAAGAGGCTCTTAAATACAATCCGAACGATGCCTATGCCAAAGATCGAATAGCTAAAATCGATAAGATTATTAATCTTTTCGAGAAACGCTACGACATGATTGTTAAAGCTGCGGATGAGCTGTTTATGCAGAAGAAATACAAGCTCGCTCGCGAAAAATATCAAGAAGCACTCAAATTTGATCCAAACTCCAGGTACGCGAAGGACATGATCCAAATGATTGATAGCAATAAAACCGGTGGAGAGATCAGAATGACAGCTAGCAAAGACTTTCTGGATGAATCCGGAAACCCAGCTGCCAAAGGATTTTATGTGGTCATGGCTGCGTTTAAAAGCCAGGAAAACGCCGACAGATTGAAGGCCAAAAAAGGATACAAGTGGTTATTCAATAAAGTGCGTGGTTTCCATTATGTATACATGAAAAGACTCGATACTTACGAGGACTCCAAAAAACTACTTTTGAACAAAGCGAGAACTGTGGCCGGGGACTCGTGGATATATATCCTTAGATAGTACCTTACTGCCCTTTCTTCAGTTCCCTGTTTTTTTAGTGGCATTTGATCCTGCTTAGGACTGCGCTCCTGCGCGGTTACAACTATTGTTTTAAGGTCGAATTTAAACGTGCTAATCCACTTGCTTTTATTCAGGTAAATAAATTCGACGAACAGCCTTGAAAAATGAGAATTTATTGTATCTTTGCCACCCCTTAAAATAATCCGGTGGGTTTTACCTGATTGGGGATATCGTAAAAATAATTCTATCAATATGCCTACTATTCAACAGCTAGTTCGAAAAGGACGCGTTAAAATTACCAAGAAAAGCAAGTCAATTGCATTGGGATCGAATCCACAAAAGCGCGGTGTGTGTGTGAGGGTTTACACAACTACGCCAAAGAAGCCTAATTCAGCAATGAGAAAAGTTGCCAGGGTTAGATTGACCAATGACAAGGAGGTTAACGCATATATCCCCGGCGAAGGACACAACTTGCAAGAGCACTCAATTGTGCTGGTTAGGGGGGGCAGAGTAAAGGATCTACCAGGTGTTAGGTACCACGTAATTAGAGGTGCGCTCGACACCGCGGGAGTAGACGATCGTACACAGCGAAGATCTAAATATGGCACCAAGAGACCAAAAACTAAAAAATAATTAAACCGAAGCGAAATTGAGGAGATCAAAAAGTAAAAGGAATCCACTACTACCCGACCCAAAGTTCAACGACTTAACGGTAACGAGGTTTGTGAACAATTTAATGTACGGAGGCAAGAAATCAAAAGCCCTCGAAATATTTTACAATGCGGTGGACATTGTTGAAGACAAGACCAAAGAAAATGGCCTGGAGGTTTTTAAGAAAGCCTTGGAAAACGTGATTCCTTCTGTTGAAGTAAAAAGCCGCAGGGTTGGCGGAGCAACATTTCAAATCCCGCAGGAAGTAAGGCCAGAAAGAAAAATTTCTCTGGGCATGAAATGGATGATCAGCTATGCAAGGGCAAGAAACTCTAAAAGCATGCAGCAAAAGCTGGCTGAGGAAATTATGGCAGCATACAAGAGCGAAGGTGGTGCTTTTAAGAAAAAAGAAGACACCAGAAAAATGGCGGAAGCCAATAGGGCCTTCTCACACTTTAGGTTTTAAGAAGGATTTAAGAAGGCGATGGCAAATTTAAAATTGACACGGAATATTGGTATTATGGC
>DTRI01000116.1 GCA_012966015.1 Flavobacteriales bacterium
GATGTTATGGAAAAGGTTGCGAGGAGACACAATTTTAGGGTGTTGATGCACGAAAAGCCTTTTGCCGGTATAAACGGCTCAGGAAAGCACAACAACTGGTCAATGGCAACCAGTACGGGGATTAATTTGCTACAACCAGGAAAAAACCCAAAAGCAAATCTGCAATTTTTGACTTTTTTTATTAATGCAATTAAGGCAGTCAATGACCATTCTGATCTAATGCGAGCCGCTATTGCCACTGCAGGAAATGATTTCAGATTAGGCGCCAATGAGGCGCCTCCGGCTATCATTTCCGTGTTCATAGGGGAGCAGCTTACTGCTGCACTCGATGCGATAGAAAAAAAGGTTAAAAAAGGAAAGATGACGCCGGACGAGAAGACGGAATTGAAGCTTGGGATTGGGAAGATACCAGAGATTATGTTGGATAATACAGATCGCAATAGAACTTCTCCTTTTGCATTCACCGGCAATAAATTTGAATTTAGGGCGGTGGGCTCTTCAGCCAATTGTGCTTCTGCAATGATCGTTATCAATACAATAGTTGCAAATCAACTGGCTGAATTTAAAAAGGAGACTGATAAGATTATCAATACAGGGGTCAAAAAAGATGAAGCCATCTTCCAGGTATTGAGAAATTACATTATCGCTTCAAAAAAGATCAGGTTTGAGGGTAATAATTATAGTGAAGAATGGGTTAAAGAGGCTGAAAAGAGAGGATTGTCAAATATCAAGTCAACTCCGGTTGCTCTCGAGGCGTTTACCACGAAGAAGAATATAGATCTATTTGCTAAGGTCGGGGTGCTGAATGAGACTGAACTTTACGCCCGAAGAGAGATAAAGTTGGAGAACTATACCAAGAAAGTGCAGATAGAGTCCAGGATTATAGGTGATATTGCCTATAACCAGATTATTCCTACTGCGATTAAATATCAGAATATCCTTATTGAAAATGTAAAGGGATTGAAGGAATTGGGTTTACTCAACATCGATAAAATGGAAAGGGTTAAAGCGATTGCGGATTCAGCTGAGGCCGTTGACTCTCTCGAAAAGGCGGTAACCGGCAATGGGCATGTGCCAGATTCAGATACGGCCTTTACTCAATTGGAAACAATAGAATCGGTATCCAAACATATTGCAGCAATTAAAAGTTTTACTGATAGCATGATTGAGCAGCGCAAAATTGCCAACGCAATAGAGGACATCAGAGATAAAAGTATTGCTTATGCGGATAATGTGAAACCATATTTTGATTGGATAAGAAATCACGTTGATAAGCTTGAACTCATTGTTGATAATCAGTTATGGCCACTTCCAAAGTATAGAGAATTGCTGTTTACCAGATAGGATACTCCTTCCATCCACCCATGAATTCCCCCTGTTCTCCAGCTTTAGGATACAGGAGTTTGTTATTTGAATTGTAACCTTCTTATCTTTGTAAATATTTTAACAGTAAAACTTTTAACAATGGAATGTATAATACTATATATTCTACATGATACGTTATTAAAATAATTTTATATTTTAGCGTTCGTTTTTTAAGAGGTGGAACACCAGATGAGGCTTATTAGATTTATACTGTTACTGGCTTTTTTGATAGCCGTTCTTGGGGATACCAGTGCTCAGAAGAACTTCAGTAAGGATGCTGATGCATCTTTTGGCAGAGGTGAATACTACACCGCGATCATGCAGTATAAGAAGGCGTATTCCAAAGAGAGGAATAACGCGTCCAAAGCAAAGATCATATTTCAGACTGCTGAATGTTACCGATATATCAATGATACGAAGCAAGCAGAGATATGGTATAAGAAGGCGGTTAAAGTCAAATACCCAGATCCAGTTGCTGTATTGCACCTTGCGGAATCAAAAAAAGCCAATGGTAAATACGATGAAGCACTAATTGAATATAAAAACTACCAGGACAGGGTGCCAGATGATAAACGTGGAGAAAATGGAATTATGTCTTGTGAACTGGCCACTGAATGGATAGAGAATCCAAGCCGATATGAGGTTTTTAATGTGGTAATGATAAATTCCACAGAGGCAGATTTCTCTGCTTCTTTTTCAAAGAGGGGCTTCAAGCAGTTAATATTTACATCTTCACGAGACGGTTCAACCGGAACAGAAGTGGACGGAACCACAGGTCAGAATTTCACTGATTTATGGGAAGTAAAGAAGGATAGAAAAGGCAAATGGAACGAACCAGTTTTATTGAGCGACAATGTTAACTCGAATGATAATGAGGGTGCTCAAACACTGGATTCTAAGTTCAGGGAAATGTATTTTACCAGATGTCCAATTATTAAAGATAAAGAAGTCAACTGTCAAATATTAAAGACCAAAAAGAAAGGGCGAGGGTATGAGAAGCCCGAAGCACTTGAATTGGTTCCAGACACTATAACTGTTGGGCATCCAACAATTGCCAAAGATGGATTGTCATTGTATTTTTCATCAAATCTCTCAGCTGGATACGGAGGAAAAGATATTTGGGCGGTACACAGAAAGAGCAAAAAAGAGGAATGGGGTGAGCCGGTAAACCTTGGGTCAGAATTGAATACCGCTGGCGATGAGATGTTTCCTTTTATCCATGACGATGGAGCCCTATATTTCTCTTCTAATGGCCATATTGGAATGGGTGGCCTGGATATATTTATGGCACTCTACAAAGATGATAACTGGGGTAATATAAGCAATGTAAGATACCCTATTAACTCTGAAGGAGATGATTTTAGTATCATTTTTGAAGGGGTTAACAATACTGGATATTTTACATCCAACAGGAAGGGTGGAAAAGGGGGAGATGATATATACAAATTTGTATCTCCGGATCTTGTATTTACCCTTCAGGGAGTAGTCATAGATTTTGATACGCGGGAAATTTTAGTCGACGCCAAGGTTGTTCTTGTTGGTGATGATGGAACTTCTGAGGAGCAGGTAACGGATGAGGTAGGTTCTTACTTTTTTCAATTAAAGTCAAATACTAACTATGATATAACAGCTTCCATGCCTAAATATCTGGGGGATAATGGCCAGGAGACTACAATAGGCCTGGAGAAATCTACAGACTTGGTACATGATTTTGAGCTGCGGTCTATAAAGAAGCCAATAGAGCTGCCAAACATATTTTATGACCTCGACAAATGGGACTTGAGGCCGGAATCAAAGGTATCGCTGGATAAGCTGGTTAAAACATTGGTTGACAACCCTAATATTGTTATTAAGATAATGTCACATACAGATTCACGTGCCGATCACAGACACAATGATCAGCTTTCTCAAAATAGAGCACAGTCAGTTGTTGATTATCTGATAGATGAGGGAATAGAGATGCAGAGGTTAGAGGCAAAGGGATATGGTAAGCACAGATTGTTAATAACTGATGCCAAGATAACCAAAATGAAGACGGAGGATGAGAAGGAAGCGTCTCACCAAAAAAACAGAAGAACAGAATTTGAAGTGTTGAGAACGGACTATATTCCAATTAACAAAAGATCGGCTGCGGAAGGAAATGAGGAAGGGAAAGAGGAAGCGCCAAAGGAAACTACACCGAAAGACGAAGTTAAGCCTGATAACCCAGATGATCAATAATTGCGATAATGACAGACAGAATTTATATATCGCATATTTTTCTCACAGCCTCTGGTTCAGCTGCGCTGCATTAGCTAATTTTTATCGAATCCCATTGTGTGTGGGGTTATATATAATACATTATCGCTATTGTTAACCCATTAGACGTGGAAACAAGTACAAAATACAATCAAAGAGGAGTTTCATCAAGTAAATCGGACGTGCATAAGGCTATAGAGGGCCTGGATAAAGGATTATATCCCAATGCATTCTGCAAGGTGCTGCCGGATATTGTAGGTGGGGATGAGGCATATTGCAATGTCATGCATGCAGACACTGCAGGCACAAAGACCTCCCTGGCTTATGTGTACTGGAAAGAGACTGGTGATCTTTCGGTTTGGGACGGAATTATTGTGGATTCTATTGTGATGAACATCGATGATATGGCCTGCATAGGCATCGTAGATGATATTATTCTTTCATCTACAATTGGAAGAAATAAGAACGTCATTACTGGAGAGGTTATAGCTCGGTTAATCAAAGGAACATCGAAGTTCATTAATGAACTCAAGGAGCTCGGTGTTAACCTGATTTTATCGGGTGGCGAAACGGCTGATGTAGGGGATATTGTAAGGACAATTGATGTGGGATTTACCGCCTTTGCACGATTGAAAAGGTCGGAGATAATTGAAAATAAAATTTGTCCTGGTGATGTTATTGTTGGCCTGGCGTCATTCGGGCAGGCGACATATGAGACTGCGTATAATGGGGGTATGGGAAGTAACGGGTTAACATCGGCGCGACATGATGTATTTGGTGCTGATTTGTCCAGAAAGTATCCAGAATCATTTGATCCACATATCCCAGAAAACCTGGTGTACGCCGGATCAAAGAGCCTGACCGATGTCGATGAAGAAACCGGGCTGACTTATGGTAAGTTAGTATTATCGCCAACACGAACATATACGCCAGTCCTGAAACAGATTTTCGAGAAGTTGAAATCTGATATACACGGTGCGATTCACTGTAGCGGTGGGGCACAGACCAAAGTGCTGAACTTTGTGTCAGACCTTCATGTAATAAAAGATAGCATGTTCGAAACCCCACGATTGTTTAGGATTATCCAAGAGGAATCAGGGACAGCCTGGGAGGAAATGTACAAGGTATTTAATATGGGTCACAGATTAGAAATATACCTGGATGAAAGTAAAGCGCAAGCCATCATCGACATTGCGGCTGAATTTAATATTGAAGCAAAAGTGATTGGTCGCTGTGAGGCCAACCAAGGCAAAAAATTGACGATAACGACGGATAACGGCGTTTTTCAGTACAATTAAACGAGGCTATGCTTGAGAAACTGGCAGAAATAAAAGTAAGGTGGGAAGAGGTTAATAAACTCATTGCAAATCCAGAGATTATTGCTGACATGAAAAAGTATGTCCGATTGTCAAAGGAGCTCAAAGAACTCGAGGAGGTTGTGGAAATTTATGAAAAATATAAGCTGTTGCTATCTAACATACAATCTTCAAGAGAGATCATGGCAGGGGATGAAGAGGATGAATTAAAGGCAATGGCAAAGGAGGAATTGGAAGAGTTGCTGGGTGAGAAATCAAATATTGAAGAGAGTATTAAAGTCATGCTCATACCTAAAGACCCGGAGGATGAGAAGAATGCGGTAGTGGAAATTAGAGCTGGTACGGGTGGAGATGAAGCCAGTATATTCGCCGGGGATCTGTTTAGAATGTATACCAAATACTGCGATTCACGTAAGTGGAAGACCGAGCTAGTGGACATGACCGAAGGCACTTCTGGTGGCTATAAGGAGGTAATTTTTAACGTTATCGGGGAAGATATCTACGGCCAGCTCAAGTATGAATCTGGTGTGCATCGAGTACAACGTGTACCGAAAACAGAAACACAGGGCAGGGTTCACACATCCGCAGCCACCGTAGCGATATTGCCTGAGGCAGATGAGTTTGATGTAGTGATCAGGGATGAGGATATAAAGAAAGATACATTCTGCTCATCAGGGCCTGGGGGGCAGTCTGTGAACACGACTTATTCCGCAATTCGACTTACCCACATTCCAACTGGTATTGTTGTACAATGTCAGGATGAAAAATCCCAGATAAAAAATTACAACAAGGCAATGGCCAACTTGCGATCAAAGCTGTATGAGCTGGAAATGCAGAAAAGGGCGGATGAGCTGGCCAGTAAGCGAAAAACATTGGTCTCTACAGGTGATAGATCAGCCAAAATTAGGACATACAATTATCCGCAAGGCAGGGTTACCGAACACCGCATTGGGCTTACGAAATATGATTTGCAGAACATCATGGATGGCAATATACAGGAGATAATTGATGAACTGCAATTGGCGGAGAATACGGAGCGGTTAAAGGAAGGCAGCAGCGATACTGAAGATTCTGAATGACAAAGGAAGAGCTTGTAAATCAAATTCGCAAGAAGCGATCTTACCTCTGTATTGGGCTAGATACCGATATCGATAAGATTCCAAAGCATCTACTCGATCTCGAAGACCCCATATTTGAGTTCAATAAAGCAATCATTGAGGCCACACATGATTTATGCGTTGCCTATAAGCCCAACATAGCATTTTATGAGTGCATGGGAGCAAAAGGGTGGGATAGTCTGCAGAAGACAGTCGCACACATTCCGGATGGTATATTCACAATAGCTGATGCAAAGAGGGGCGATATAGGTAATTCATCTAAATATTATGCCCAAACCTTTTTTGAGACGTATGATTTTGACTCCGTTACACTGGCGCCATACATGGGCAGAGATTCTATTGATCCATTCTTGTCATACAACAATAAATGGGCGATAATTTTGGGCGTTACGTCTAACGAGAGTGCTGCGGATTTCCAGCTTTCAGAGGTCAATAAAAATGGAGCTGGTAGGCCGTTGTATAAGGAGGTAATTGAAAAGGCCAAAACCTGGGGTACTGATCAAAATACGATGTTTGTAACGGGTGCAACCAGGCCTGAATTATTAAAAGAAATAAGAGAAATCGTTCCTCATCATTTCTTGTTGGTTCCTGGTGTTGGCTCACAGGGAGGTGATCTGACGGAGGTTTCAGAAGCGGGCTTTAATTCAGAATGTGGACTTCTGGTGAATTCCTCGAGGGCAATTCTTTATGCAGGCAATGGTGAAGATTTTGCTGAGAAGGCGAGGGAAGCTGCACGGGGTGTTCAACATCAAATGGATGGGCTGCTGTCGAGCTCTTTGTAAACGTATGGTGATATTCAAAATTCTGAGATGAGCCTCTTCCTCAAACTTTATGGACTTTTCCTACTTGCCGGAGGATTGATCCTTGCGTCTTTTACCAAGGAGGAAATATTTCTTTACATAAACACCCATCATTCAACTTCAGGCGATCTGTTTTTTCCGGTTATTACGCATCTTGGAGGAGGTGTTGTTACGCTGCTTATCGCTGGCGCTTCCTTGTTCCTCTTGAATTTTAGAAAGGCGATTATAGTTTTGGCATCGTTTTTATTGTCAGGCGGAATCGTTCAGCTACTGAAGCGTTTGGTATTTAATGATGAATACCGGCCAATTAAATACTTCGAGGGTATTGAAAATATATATCTTATCCCCGGTATGGATATGCATCAGTTCCACAGCTTTCCCTCTGGCCATAGCACTACAATTTTTAGTTTATGTTGTTTTCTGGCACTGGTTACACCTTCAGCAGGTAAAACGAGAAGAGCAGTGATTGGCATTTTGATATTTCTAACAGCGGTGCTAGTGGCAATGTCTCGAGTTTATATATCGCAGCACTTTTTTGGTGATATATATGTGGGGTCGTTGATCGGTGTGCTTGTTACGTTACTGGTGTTCAGATATTTGAATTCCGCTAGATTTGATGAAATTTCCTGGCTCAACGCCAACATACGCCAGGCTCTCAGAAGAAGGGAATGAGCAAGAACCTAGCTCAGATATTGATAGCCCTGTCGGCGGTTGTTCTGTTTCTGCCAATACAAAGCATAAATCTTTTTGATTGGGATGAAATAAACTTCGCTGAGGCAGCACGCGAAATGCTGGTAACCGGTGATTATTTGCGCGTGGTTATTGACTATCAACCATTCTGGGAAAAGCCACCTCTATTTATCTGGTTACAGGCCATATCTATGAGCTTATTTGGAGTGAATGAGTTCGCTGCCAGACTGCCTAATCTGGTTTGTGGTGTCGCCACCTTTCTGGTGCTCTACAATGTGGGAAGTCAACTGTTCGATAAAAAATTCGGGTTGGTCTGGGTATTGACTTACGCGGGTTGTTTCTTGCCTCAATTGTACTTCATGTCCGGAATAATTGACCCGGTCTTCAACCTGTTTATTTTTCTGTCAATTTATTATTTACACCAAAGTTTCATGTCGGGACTCGACAATAGATGGGTGGCTCTCTCTGGGTTATTTATTGGCTTGGCTCTCTTAACAAAAGGCCCTGTTGCCTTGCTCATCTATGGGCTTACAGCTATCGCCCTTTATCTAATGAATAGAGACAAGCTGAATGCATCTTTCAATCGGGTTGTTAAACAAGGTTCCATCTTCGTCACGGTTGTAATAGCGGTGTCATTCTTGTATTATGGAGTTGAGCTGATCAAAAATGGCACCTGGTTCTTCGAGGAGTTTATTAATTATCAGCTCAGACTGCTTAGCTCTGGTGAGGCCAGCCATGGGCAGCCATTTTATTATCATTTTGTGGTGCTGCTGTTGGGTTGTTTGCCCGCTTCTATATTGATGTTTGGTGCATTAAAAAAGTATTTAAACGACAATGAGAACCAACAGGCTTTTAAGCAGCTGATGGTAATATTACTGATTGTTGTTCTGCTGATTTTCTCTTCAGTAACAACCAAAATCGTGCACTATTCCTCACTCTGTTATTATCCTATCACATTTTTGGCTGCTTATTATCTACACCATGTAATGTACAAGAGGGCTGAATGGAACAGAACTATTTCCATCGCAGTTCTGGCATTTACAGTGATCTTTTCGCTGGCATTAATGATGTTGGCCATTGTGATAATGAACAGAGATTTACTGGCTAATTATATACAGGATGATTTTGTCATTGCGAATATGGGGGCCGATGTTTCGTCTTCCGTGTTTGATCTTATTCCTGGACTTATTTATTTAATCAGTGCCGTTTTAGGGATTTACTTGATATCAAATCAAAAAAGACGTGTTGGAGTTCCTTTACTATTACTGGGAATATGTCTGGCCATCAACATATCGTATAAAACATTCGTTCCTAAAATAGAGCGCATAACGCAAGGAGCTACCATCGATTTTTATGAAGAGCTTCAGGGAAAAGACTGTTACGTACAGGTGCTGGGATTCAAGAGCTATGCCCACCTGTTTTATACCCAAAAGCCGCCGGTTACTGATGAAAACAGCAGGGACAAAGAATGGCTGCTAACGGGAGATATTGATAAACCGGCCTATTTCGTATGTAAAAATGTAGATGTCGACTTATACAGGGGAAAATACCCTATTGAAGAGCTAGCATCAAAAAACGGTTTTGTTTTCTTTCGGAGAATGCCAAATTAGTGTCTGCAATGTATTGCTACAGGTGAAAATCTTGGGCAATAATGTACGGAGGTGCACCAACTGCAACCATAACGCCAAAATCCAGGCAAGAAGCTGTCGAGGGCACTAGATTTATAAAACCCAAGTTCGTTTTCATTCTTGTTAATTGAATAAATTACCTCAATAGTGTTATGTCACCCCAAAGGTGATACTCTTTTTGGTCGATTCCAGTGGCACTTACATTATAAACATAAACACCCATTGGCTGATCTTTTCCTTCCTTTGTCCCATCCCAACCTTTTTCTTGCTTTGTGGAGACAAAAATCACCTCACCCCATTCATTGTATACGGTAAATTCCAGCTTGCTAAAGGGACCACCCAATACGTAAAGAATGTCATTTTCGCCATTCCCATCCGGACTAAATCCTGATGGCACAATTGGTTCAAGATGTACAAGTATGTCTCCGTAAACCGTATCGGTACAATTGTATTCGTTAGTTACGACCAGCTGAATGACATAATTTCCAGTATCACCATACAAATACGTAGGGTTTTGAGCCGTGCTGGAGCTGTCTATACCTGATGACTCATAATAAAAATCCCAATTCCATGATATCACTTGCACCGTATCTGGAATATTTCCCGATCCGGAAGATTGATCAGTGAATGTTACAGATTGTTCAGTGCTAACAATTGTATTGTCCTGACTAAAGTTTGCAACAGGAGAAGGGCTCACCACAACAACTTTTTGAATCGTATCCTTACAGCCGGCACTGGATTCTACAATAAGCGTTACCAGGTATGATCCAAAAGTACTGTAAACATGAGTTGGGTTTTGGGTGCTAGATGTATCTCCATCACCAAATTCCCACAAATAGGATGTGATAAAATCTGGACTTATGGCGTATGAGCTATCCACGAAAATCACAGTATCAAGCAGGCAGACATTAGCGGCATTAAAGGCAGCCGTTGGTGCAGGAATGACCAGCACAGATTGAGCTGCGGTATCTGAACAACCATTAGCTGCCATTACAATCAGCGAAACAATATATGTGCCAGAGCTATCAAATGTAAATTGAGGGTTTTGTGTCGTATTTGAATTTCCGCTTCCGAAATTCCAATTCCAGGAGACAGGTGAGCCGGATGATTGATCTGCAAAGTTCGTGACCGAATTTAAACACACATCAGCAGCGAAAAAGCTGGCAATTGGAGGAGCTGTAATATTAACTTGCATACTATCGCTAAGCACCAAACAACTTCCCGTCGTTGTCAGGGTGATCATAATCGTTCCTAATGCAGTATCAGCAGCACTAAGAATGTATACCGCATTCAAAGTTACCGAATCCGGAGAGAAAATTCCGGTTCCATTGGTAGTCCAAACACCACCTGCATCGGTTATGGATCCATTCAGAAATACAGAATCTTGATTGGAGCATACAATTTGATCTGCTCCCGCCAAAATAGTAGGAGAAGGCGTTATACCAATTGTTAAAAATCGGGTAATTGGTGGGCATCCCATAAGAACGCCTGTTGAAGTTAGCGTCAGTGTAACAGACCCCGCTGCACTGTCGGCCGCACTAAACACATAATTTGTGGTTAAAGACGTATCATCAGGGAAAAAGACGCCAGTGCCTGCGGTAGCCCATGACCCTCCTGCTGCACCAGTAACAATTCCGCTTACCTCTAGAGTGTCCACATCATTGCAAACTATGGTGTCACTGGTTAACATTACAACGGCAGGAACGAGATCTATATTAATTGAATCAACCACCTCATAGCAGCTTTGATATGTACTAAGGTATAAGGTGACTGATTCGTTAAGTACATCTGCTTGCGAAGGAATATATCCCATGCTCAGTGCTGAGTCATTTGGAGTAAATGTTCCTGTGCCACTTGTTGTCCAAATCGCACCGCCCGCATTGGTTATAGAACCAATCAGAAATACGGTATCGGCATCATAACAAACCGTTGTATCTGCGCCTGCTGTTACAGTTGGTGCAGCAAAGAAGGTGATAAGCATGGAATCAGAGAGTGCAGCACAACCACCGTTGCCCGTTGTAGTTAAAAATAGGGTAACAGTGCCGGCTAGTGTATCCGCTCCACTCGGTATATATACAGCGTCAAGGGAATCTGGGCTTGGGTTGAAGGTTCCAGTGCCAGAAGAAACCCAGGTACCGCCAGCCGCAATGAGAACTGAACCATTCAATTCAATACCTGAGGTGCCGTTACAAACTACGGTGTCTGGACCCGCGTAGACGGATATCAAGTTAGGGGTATAAGTTAGATACATGGTATCAGTATGGACGTTACAATCTCCATTTCCGGTAGAGCTAAGTATAATTTCGATAGTGCCCGTCGCGGTATCAAGGACCGTTCCATTATACGTGGGATTCATATTTGTGCTCGAAGGAGTAAATGTTCCAGTACCATTTGTTGTGGACCAAATTGCACCACTGGATATTGTAAAACTACCTCCTAGCGAAACATTGAATAATGTTGCACAAACAGAGGTGTCAGCACCTGCATTCACGGATGGTGGTTGCGTTACAGTTAACAGCAAGGTATCAGAATTATTATCACAGCTTCCTATTGTATTGAACACGATTGTGTCAATACCCACCAAACCGGGAATATAAACAACATCTGCTGTGTCAGTAGCTGGTGAGAACGTACCCCCGCCGGTACTTGTCCAAAGCACCCCGCTGGCATTGCTAAACGTCCCTGACAGAGCAATGCCTGCAGAGTCAGCGCAGATAGTATCATCAGCACCTGCGCTTACCGCGGATGGTGGAATGACAGACAAGAGCATAGAGTCCATTCCAGAGGGACATAAGCCAGCGGTATCAGTAGAGGTAAGTATAAATACAATTAACCCTGAGACAATATCTGCTGGTGTTAGCACGTATTGCGCCGTAAGCGTCGTGTCATCAGGAAGGAAAATACCCGTTCCAGTCGTGATCCATTGAGTGGCTGAGATATTCTCAACACTTCCGTTAAGCTGAATGGTATCCGCATTATTGCACACAATTGTATCTGGGCCTGCATTAACTCCTGAAATAATTGAGATTAACATACTATCAACAATTGGACTACAAAGACCGTTGCCAGTAGAGGTTAGGATCAATAGCGCTGATCCACTCACCATATCCACAGAACTGAAAACGTAGGTTGCGTTAAGTACCGTATCATTTGGCAAAAACGTTCCCCCTCCAGTGCTTGACCACTGGCCAGTTGAAGTTCCGCCAGATACCGATCCATTCAATATCAACATGCTGTCTGTCAAACACACGCTTGTGTCTGCATTGGCATTTACAAAAATTCCTGTGAAGAAAGAGAGAATCATATCTTCAGATACAGCATTACACGTTCCGTTTCCGGTAGACGTCAAGGTAAGTGTTACACTTCCTGATGCACTGTCAGCAGAGCTCATGGTGTAAATTGCGTTGAGTAGCGAAGAGTCGTTAAATGTACCTGTACCACTCGTGGTCCATACCCCGCCAGTAGCAAATGTTACCGAGCCAGCTAATGAAACATTTGAATTGTCACTGCATACTACCGTATCAGAGCCGGCCACGACAATCGGAACAGGAGAGATGGTTATATCTATTGAGTCAGTTTCAGCATTACATGACCCGTTTCCAGTTGAAGTTAGAATTAGAGTAACGGTACCTGCACTTATTTCTCCTGCGCTCGGCGTATAGATTGTGGTTAAGGTGTTGGAATTTGGATTGTAAGTACCTGCTCCTCCAGACCAAATACCACCACTTGCATTGATTACAGTAGCCACAAGCGACACATCTGGGTTATTGGCACATACAGTTTGATCTGTGCCTGCATCAACTTGCGGTGCATCGGTGATGGTTACAATCACGGCATCAGCTACAGCATTACAACCTCCGTTGCCGGTTGTTGTTAAAATCAAGTTTACGGTACCTGCTGCCGTATCGGCAGAACTAAAAGTATATGTGGCATTTAAAGTGTTTGGGTCGGGTGTGAACGTACCACTACCAGAACTAATCCATGTCCCCCCAGTAGAAATTGTAACAGATCCATTCAAAGAAACACTTCCAATATTTGCACATATGGTAGTGTCATTGCCCGCATCTGCCGTTGGTAGAGGTGTGATAGTAATAATCATTGTATCCATTACTGCCAAGCAGGAGCCATTGGCTGTTGAAGTAAGTGTTAACGTAACAGTTGCCAATGCAATGTCAGCAGGGCTAGGCGTATACGTGCCGTTCAACGCAAACGAATCCGGGGTAAATGTTCCTGTACCACTTGTCGTCCACTGGCCGGTTATAGTTCCGCCTGAAACTGAACCGCTCAGGGTAACATCGGGATTATTCGCACATACCGCCTGGCTTACACCGGCAGTAACATAAATACCTGCCGAAATCGTGATTACCATGGAATCGACATCGGGGTTACAAGGACCATTACCCGTTGTGGTAAGTGTAAGTGTAACTGTTCCTGCAGCAGTGTCAGCAGCGCTGGGCGTATAAGTAGTTGTCAGGTCAGATGTATCGGCGAATGTTCCGGAGCCACTTGTTGTCCAACCTCCACCTGTTGCAACAGTAACCGAACCGGCAAGTGTTGTAACAGCATTGTTTGCACACACTATTTGATCATTTCCGGCATCTGCACTGGGTGCATCGGTTATTGTAATTATCATAAAGTCCGTATCGGGGTTACAAGGACCATTACCCGTTGTGGTAAGTGTAAGTGTAACTGTTCCTGCAGCAGTGTCAGCAGCACTGAGTGTATAAGTAGTTGTCAGGTCAGATGTATCGGCGAATGTTCCGGATCCACTTGTTGTCCAACCTCCACCTGTTGCAACAGTAACCGAACCGGCAAGTGTTGTAACAGCATTGTTTG
>DTRI01000117.1:0-1181 GCA_012966015.1 Flavobacteriales bacterium
TGACTGGGATTGGGCATCGGATGTAGTAAAGGATAATTATCTTGTAATGGAGGCATATCAAATTGTGAATGGAACTTCATATGCAGAAGTATGGAATGATTCTTTTTTAAAAACCTATGCAACGGCACTTATCAAAGAGCAATGGGGAATGAACCTAAGTAAATTTGAGGGGGTTCAATTGCCCGGTGGGGTGACATTAAACGGAAGGGCAATTCTTGATGATGCAAAAGCAGAAATAGAAAGATTAAAAGAACAAATGTCCTTACAGTACGAGCTTCCTATTGACTTTGCGGTGGGGTAATATAATCAATGCCCACAAATATTTATACAAACAATTATAAAAATACATCAGAACAAAATCTTATCCATGATTTACTCATCGAGAGTATTAAATTTTATGGCATGGATATGTATTGGCTTCCCCGAAGATCGTCGGCTACCGCAGATCAACTTTTTGGAGAAGATTCGCTTGCAAGTTTTGAGCAGGCATTTCTTCTTGAAATGTATATCAAGAACGTTGAAGGGTTTGAGGGCGAGGGAGAGTTTCTTTCTAAATTTGGTTTGGAAATTAGAGATCAGGCAGTCTTTACTGTTTCCATCAAACGGTTTGAACAAATCGATGCTCATCGAGTTTTGCCGAGCGGAGCCAGCACAACTCCATTTGTTCGCCCACGCGAAGGGGACTTGATATATTTTCCATTGAACGGAAAGTTGTTTGAAATTAAATTTGTGGAACATGAATCAATTTTCTATACTGCCGGGACTCTTCCAGTATACGACCTTCGGTGTGAACTTTTTGTGTATGATAATCAAACAATTTCTACAGGAATCGAAGAGATTGATTTGATTGCCACAAAATACAAGGCTGCAACTACCCTGGTGGGCACGGGAAGCACAACCGTGGATAATGATATGATTGAAGAGGAAGCAAACACGATTCTTGATTTTTCAGAAACCAATCCATTTGGGAATTTTTAATCAATGTTGGCAGACACATATTCACATGGGCTGATTCGAGATTATGTTATTTCGTTCGGAACCCTGTTCAATAATATTAAAATTAATCGCCGGCCAGCCAGCGGAGAAACTGCAAGTACAATTGCGGTTCCTTTGGTATATGCCGCAAAGGACAAGTATCTGGTTCGCATTGCCGAGGATCTTGGTCTGAACAAACCCATTGC
>DTRI01000117.1:1191-12812 GCA_012966015.1 Flavobacteriales bacterium
TGGAGGGTTTCTAATTGCACCTTGTTCTGGCGATGTTTTTTGATTGCAACTACTCTTCCCAGGATGTCATTTGAAATGACTTCGTTTGCATATAACTCTGGAAGAAAATTAAATACCATGCATCGGACTTTGACGGACAACATTGCTGATTCGTCTTCTCCTTACTCTGCATTTACACCCGTTCCCTATGACATAGGATTTAATTTACATATCTATGTCGGAAACATTGAAGACGGAACCCATATCATCGAACAGATTCTTCCTTACTTTACTCCCGAGTTTACTCTGTCTTTGAAGAGTGCAACCGATCTAAAATTGAATCTGGATCTCCCCATTATATTGAATGGGGTGAACATGGAAGATACCTACGAAGGCGGCTTCGATGATAGTCGCGTGATCTCCTGGACGTTGGATTTTGTTTTGAAAGGAAGCCTGTATGGTCCGGTCAAGGCCGAGGGCATCGTCTTAACCGCAAACGCAAACGCATGGATACTGTAGACTATTATGGGCCAAATGATTACAGAAGCAGAACTGGTTGCGGCAAAAGCAAATAAGGCAAAGATTGGTGGTGGAGTTTCTGTTGTCGCAAACACAATTACTATTGTTGCGGCGGGGGGAATTTCTGGAACCTCGGCATTGGCAGACAATACTGTTTTTGTTTCTACCTTTCATGACCTGAGCATTAATTCACTTTCCCGTGGAACTGGAACAACATTTGGCGACTGGGAAATGTTGCCCAATGTCATATTCAAGGAACATTGGGAAAAGAAAACCCGTACAGTTGGCGACACCACGAACACGGATGGCATCCCACGGATTGGTGGAGTATATCTTCATGAACAGGGTGTGGAACTTGATGATACCGAATTTAGTTATTATCCATATAGAAAAATGAAAAGGAACAAATATTTTAATCTTCCTTTACGATCCAAAGGGAGTGACGAGGCATTGCGGGCGAACAGCACACATCCAGGAAAATATAATATTGGATTTGGTGACATATCTGGAGTTCGTATGAACGGATCACCTACGCGAGCTACAGATTCATCTCTTGATCGGTCAGATTTACTTTTTACGTCCCCCACAATGCCTTATGGGTCAACTCATTTAGTAGGCCAGCCGGTATTTAAATTTGGGCCTATTGATACCGGTATCGGGGTTAATTTAGACGGAGGGCGTCCAGGTGTAACCAAACCTATAATGGATTCGGTTGCAGCAACAGATCGTGGTTGGGGAAATTCTCTTGGTGTGGTAGGAGCATCTGGATATGGAGACAGAAGATGGGATGGCTATGCAAGATTTCTTGGTGCTGTCGTAATGATTTCTCCTCGTCATTGTATTTTTACATGGCACATGAAACAACACATATTTACGCCAAGAACCTATTCCTTTGTCGATGGAACAACGGGACATACGCCAACTGGTTCGACAGAGGGAAATGGCAATGAACCGGGCCGAACGGGAAATAATATAATATTTTATACAGAAACGGGAGAAGAAGTTGTTCGGCAGATCGTAGGAATAAAACAAATAAAAGGCACCGGAGGATCGGGCCCGTTTTCTGAAGCTGAATGGAAAACGGCAGGCAATTCGGGAGATGCCGCATATCATAAATTTATTGATGAGGATTATCAAGCGTCTGGACTGTCTGGGAGTAATGGAACAGGGCCTGATGCAACTGATATTGGAATTGGTTATTTAAATGAAGACATTCCCTCTTCAATTAAATATTATAAACTATTGAGTCAAGATGATTATGAAAATTATGGGGGAGGACGAGAAGCTCCTTATCCGCTTCAACCTTATGATTCAACATATTCTGCAATTGATGCATTTATGATAAATTCAGCAAAAGAAGTTCTGTGGACTAATTTGCTTTTTGGTTGGAATATTAAGCCGGGAGATATTGCCCCGGCTGGCAACGCCCGCCAAACTATTTCTCCTGCTGGCCCATATCCCCTGTGCAGTTCAGCAATAATTCCGAGTTTTTCCTCCACAGGGGGTACTTTCCGCTCCAATTCCACTCGTTGTTTTGCTTATATTGGAAATGTCCCGGATCGTGCTACAGGAGTTAGAATTATTGCAGCCGATCCTGACCCAACTGGTCAACTCGGAGTACAAGAATCTAATAAAGAATATCAGGCAGCAAAAATAAAATATGAAAATGATATACTTCCTTTGGCACCAGGAGAAACGCAGCAACCATATCCTAAAAGGGGAATTCCACAAGAAAGTCATGTTTTTTTTAAGAAAATACCAGATGGAAATGGAGAGTATCTTATAACTCATACCGGGGTCATGGGAAATACATATCCTAATTCTAGTACAACCCCCGGCGGCGCGGCGAATGATGGAGCAAGAGCAAATAGTATGCATATGGGCTGGGATGCAATGAGAGGACATTCTGGAATAGAAGCCATCGGATATGAATCATATTGGCGGGGCCAGGGAGATTTTGCTCAACAAATACCTTATTATGACAACGAACACTATAGCTCAAAAAAAAGACAACGAAGATATGTATTACAAAATGATCGAATATATGGGGATGTAAATACCGGAGATTCTGGAAGTCCTTGGTTTTTCCCGTACAAAGGGGAATTAATTTTGCTAAGTATGACAACCTGGCCATCGCAATGGAATTTATTGGGCCATCAGATTTCCCCAATAAATTCCGCAATGGCAGAATTGGAAGCAGAACATGGCGGAACAGATGGGTATACGGCAATAGTTACAAGCGGAGTTCGCTCGTCCTTTACGCCTGAAAAACCACGATACCATTATACTACAGAATATCAACATCCTCGACTTCCGAAAGGAACTGAATATGTCGGAGACGTTGATGGTGCCAAGATTCTTGATGTTTCTTTTCAAACACCACCAATCCCTCCTGGATATTTTTCTTCTAATTCGACACATTGTTCTGAAGGGCATATTCTAACAGAAGATCCCTCGACGTTTAAATGTTCGCCCGCCGATGGCGAACATGATGTAGTTCCAAATTGGGTATACATTGATGTGACCTTTGACAAACCAGTCACAACAAAATCAAATACACATTTGACCCGCCCAAATGACGCATTGTTTCGATATGGAGGATATGGAAATCACAATAATGGGAAAATTGAAAACTTAACCCCTCCGACAAATGGATATATTCCTATTTACGATCATATATGGAATTCTACTGAATATCTTTCTGATAATCCGGCTTTTGGAGAACTGGCAGGAGGATATTGGCCAAATGTTGAACCTGCAAGATTAAAACGATGGAATCCAAGAGATCCCGAGCTTGACCTTGGGAATCATGCATGGTATGTTCAACTGGGCTGGGCAAATAATACACATGAAAAATCAGCCAATGCTTTTTATATTTCTGGAAGTGGGACCAATAAACTTACATTCGGGCATATTGCAAATGCACATTCTTTTGTGACTGATGGGCAGTTTTTCCTAAAAGCAAATACAAGAATTCTTTCTGCATATGGAATTGGGGATTATGATCACGCATCTAGTGATGGTTACTACCGAGCGGCGTACAACGAACCCGGCGTGCAGGGCCTGCTCTTCGCTTCGTTTGCGGCCGACTACCGCGACAAGGCATACTTTCATGAACCTTTGGGAATTAATTGGGATGATGGGTCACACGTTTTTGAGAGGACATCATTATCGGCAGATACCTCGGGCACAAAAGCTGGTTATGGAACTGCTAATTCACTAAGTTATGAAATTGCCGAATACTCCTTGGTCGGTGGTCGATCTCCGTATGGGTTTACAAATTTGACTCCCGGAGGAAAAATGACTCAAAATGCTGCAATCAATTTGGGAATGGCCGGGAGCGAATATATAACAGGGGATCATGATCATTATTTGTATGCAAGTACATGGATAAACTCGGATGTAAATCTTGGGTCTAATGGGTATACATTCTCAGAAACAGGAGTTGCCCATGAATATGAAGGAGACGCTGGCTTTGGGTAATATGAAAAATATAAAAGTAGAAGTTCTTCCTCCGGCGATTGAAAAAGACAACAATCAAAATGAAGACCTTCAGGACGATTATGAATACAGCAGAAAAAACCTGAGAGAATTAATTGAAAAGGGAGGAGATGCTCTTGACAGTATTCTTGATCTGGCCAAGGATTCAGATCATCCACGGGCATATGAGGTGGTCGGCCAAATTCTCAGATCGGTTGTCGATGCAAACAAAGATTTGATTGGACTTCAGCAACAAATGAAAAAGATAACAGAAGAAGAAGGCCCCAGAAGGGTCAATGCATTATTTGTGGGAAGCACACATGATCTTCAGAAATTATTAAAGGGCGGGAAATTGCCCGAGAAAGAATAATAATGTCTTCGTCGGAAACAACAACAACAACAAAAACAAAACATTATCTTGGAAATCATTTATTAAAAGCCGCAGGTGTGTCTGTGGATTATACCAAGGAAGAAATTGAAGAATATATCAAATGCTCCAAGAATCCCAAATATTTTATTGAAACTTATATCAACATTGTTCATGTGGACAGGGGGCTCGTTCCCTTCAAGCTATATGATTTCCAAAAGAAAATGATTAATGTGATGCACAAGAATCGATTCAGTATCTTTTGTACTGCGCGACAGGTTGGGAAAACCACTACCGTAATTTCGTATTTCCTTTGGTATATTCTGTTTAACGAGAATATGAACATTGCCATTCTTGCAAACAAGGGCATTCTGGCCCGAGAGATCCTGGGAAAACTTCAACTTGCCTATGAAAATCTTCCAATGTTTCTGCAACAGGGAGTAAAGATTTGGAATCGTGGTGACATTTCTTTGGAGAATGGATCAAAGATTGTTGCAGCATCTACTTCTTCTAGTGCAATTCGTGGTGGATCATTTAACATAATTCTGCTCGATGAGTTTGCATTTGTTCCCAAGAATATTGCAGATGAATTTATGAGTTCAGTCTATCCTACAATTTCTTCCGGCGAAACAACAAAGGTAATTGTTGTCAGCACGCCAAATGGGCTGAATCATTTTTATAAGATGTGGGAAGATGCCAAAGAAAAAAGAAATCAATATGTCCCCTATGAGGTTTCATGGAATGAGGTGCCAGGAAGAAACAATAAATGGAAGCATGACACCATATCAAATATTGGAAAGGATCGCTGGGCCCAAGAGTTTGAGGGGGAGTTCGTTGGTTCTATTAATACATTGATTGCCCCGAGCAAATTAAAGTCGCTTGTGTTTAATGCACCAGTAGAACATACCAATGATCTTGACATATACGAATATCCATTGCCCAATCATATTTATACGGCAACCGTGGATGTGTCATTAGGAGAAGGACAGGACTTTTCGGCATTGAGTATAATTGATGCGAGTGAATTTCCATACAAACAGGTTGCCAAATACAGAAATTCTAATATGTCTCCGTTGATGTTTCCCACCGTAATTACAAATATTGCAACCAAGTACAACAATGCATATATTCTTGTCGAAATAAATGGAATTGGACAACAAGTTGCCGACATTCTTTATAATGAAATTGAATATGAAAACATGGTATTGATAACGTCAAGAGGCCGTGCAGGACAACTCTTTGATGCCGGGTTCGGTGGGAAAGGAACAACCCAATTTGGTATTACCATGTCAAAAAAAGTAAAACAGATAGGCTGTACCATGTTAAAGAATTTAATTGAGGATGATAAATTATTGATTCACGATTTTGATACCATCTCTGAATTGACTTCTTTCATATCAAAAGCTGGATCTTTTGAAGCCGAACCGGGATGTAACGACGATTTGGTAATGTCATTAATTCTTTTTGCGTGGCTTACTTCCCAGCCACATTTTAAAGAACTCACCAATCTTGATCTACGAACTAAGATGCTGGAAGAAAAGATGAAAGTGTTAGAAGATGAAATTCTTCCCTTTGGGTTTGTCGATGATGGAACAGAAGAAACATCATATAGAGATGACACGGGACAGCTTTGGATTGTTGATCCTGACTATCAATGAAAATCTACTTATTTATAAATATTGGGGAATAAGTGGATTTTAAGGGCTATTATTTCTTAGCCACAGAGGAGAAAATACAATGCCATTTCAAGTTTCCCCCGGAGTAAACGTTACCGAAGTTGATTTGACTACAATAATTCCTGCCGTATCAACGAGTATTGGTGCAATGGCTGGTAGATTTCAGACCGGGCCAGTTGGCGAGGTTGTAACTATCGATTCGGAAGATACTTTGGTTTCAAATTTCGGAAAGCCAGACGCAAATACTGCCGTTGATTTTTTTACTGCTGCAAATTTCTTGAGTTATTCAAATGCACTTCGAGTTGTTCGCGCAGGAAATTCTTCGGACTTGAATCCTTCTACTGGAACAGCGGGGTTTTTAATTAAGAACGATGACCATTTTGATACCTTGGTTGATACTGCTACTTCTTTTGCATACGGAAAATCATCTGGTACATTTCTAAACGGTCTTCGCGTAGAAGTCTGTGATAGTGCGGCTGCATTCGCATTATGGACATCGAATTCTCAATTTGATGCGGCACCCATAACGTCCCAATGGGCAACGGATCGCGGCGCATCTAACGACGAACTTCATGTCATTGTTCTTGATGGCGCAGATGGAATAATTTCTGGAACCGCAGGAACAATTCTCGAAAAATATTCATTCTTGTCCAAGGCACTTGGAGCCAAGGATGCTCAAGGAAATGCCAGTTACTACAAGGATGTAATCAATAACAGTTCCAAGTATCTTCGCATTGGAAGCGGCGCACCTGCTGATGACAGTACACAAACAACAATGGCAGCAGGCGACGAGATGAGTGATGACACACGGGCATTAACTATTACTGCCGGGCCAACGCCATTTACTTCGGGTGTTGTTGATAACTTTGGATCGCTCACTACATATACTGCAAATACAACTGCAATTGCAAATACATTATCTGATGCGGGCGGAACGGCAATAGTAAGAGCCGGAAAGACTTTTGTTGCAATAGATACTTCTGTTGCAGGCGGGACCGCTGGCCTGGGCCAGCCTTCTGGAAATAATGTACTGTTTGTTATATCTAATACTGGAGGATCTTGGACGTATAATGATGTATATCCTGTCGGTGACGAGAATTGGCCAGCCCTTACAATTAAAGATACAATTGTTTCTCTAGGGTCTGTTGTTCTATGGGGAGATAATGCTGGTAATGGCTTTGTTGCCCATACAACTACCCAAAGACTCAAGTCAGACGGAACGTTTATTACCCCATCGACCACAAGCTATGGAGTGGCTGCAACAACTGATCTTACCTATGGCGGAACCGATGTTCCGTTTACTGGAACATTGGCGGCTGGAGTTGAAGAATTACCGGGTACTGGTGATATTCAGACTGCATATGATTTGTTTGTAGATCCAGACAAGGTTGATGTCTCTTTGATTACAACCTCTGGACACAATGCAACAGTAAAGAAATATGTAGTAGACAATATTGTCGATGTCCGAAAGGATTGTATTGCATTTGTTTCACCGGACAGGGCTGATGTTGTAGATAAGGCAACGGACACAGAACGACTCTCCAATGTTCTTGAACATAGAAATGATGATCTCAATCTTAATACTTCATATGCCGTCATGGATAGTGGGTGGAAGTATCAGTATGACAAGTTCAGCGATGTGTTTCGATGGGTTCCTTTGAATGGAGACATTGCAGGGCTGTGTGCCCGAACGGATTATCTAAGAGATTCATGGTGGAGTCCCGCAGGATATACGCGAGGACAAATCAAGAACTCTGTTCGTTTGGCATATAATCCATCCAAGGCACATCGAAATGATTTGTATCGTGCAGGAATCAATCCTGTGGTCACCTTTACAGGTCAAGGAACAATTTTGTTTGGTGACAAGACTCTTCAGACACGACCAAGTGCATTTGATCGTATCAATGTGCGACGATTGTTCATTGTGCTAGAAAAGGCAATTGCTACTGCTGCCAAGTTTGCTCTCTTTGAATTCAATGATGAATTTACTAGGTCGCAATTCCGAAACATGGTAGAACCATTCCTTCGCGACATTCAAGGTCGCCGGGGCATCACAGATTTCAAGGTTGTCTGTGATGAAACAAACAATACAGGAGAAGTCATTGATCGAAACGAATTTGTTGGAGACATCTATGTCAAGCCAACTCGATCTATTAACTTTATTCAATTGAATTTTGTTGCGGTTCGTACTGGCGTTGATTTTTCTGAAATTGTTGGTAAGTTCTAACATAAATAATTAATAACACAACGATTTATTGTGTGTATTTAAAGGAGAAATAAATAATGCCCGGATTTTCAATAAATGAATTTAGGTCGCAACTAACTGGTGCGGGCGCTCGTCCTAACCTTTTTGAAGTAACGGTCCCGTTTCCCGGTATATCAAATGCAGGAGAATCGGCTCAGAAGATGAAGTTCATGTGTAAGTCTGCATCAATTCCTGGGGGAGACATTGCTCCTGTAGAGGTTCCTTATTTCGGGCGACAGATTAAACTCGCCGGAAACAGAACATTTGCAGAGTGGGCCACCACAGTAATCAATGATGAGGACTTTGCAATTCATAGTGGAATTGTTAATTGGATGGATGCAATCCAAAGCCATACTCAAAGTCTCCGAAGAGGTGGAGTCAATGATTACCAAGTTGATGCCATAGTCACTCAGTACGGAAAGACTGGTGTCAACATCAAGGAGATTAATTTTATTAATCTCTGGCCATCTTCGGTTGCCGCGATTGAATTGGGCTGGGATACAAACGATGCTCTCGAAGAGTTTGCAGTAACGTGGCAGTATGATTATTGGACAATTACTGACGGACGAACGGCTACCAATTAACAATAACAACAAAAGAGGTGCGCCTATATACTATTGAATTGAAACATAGGGAAATTTTTGATTATAATAATATGAGCAGATTTCTCTTTTAACTTATATATGTAAGGTTAAAAAATACTATGGCAGTTAGATTATTAGGATTTACAATTGGTCGCACATCCAAGGAAGAACAGTCTGTTGTTAGTACACAGGCATTTTCTCTTCCTGAAAATGAAGATGCAGCATTAACTATTGACGGTGGGCCACTGGGTGCTGCCTACGGAACGTATCTTGACCTTGATGGTGTATTTAAAACTGAGAATGATTTAATCACTCGGTATCGAGAGATGTCATTGAATCCAGAAGTGGATATTGCCATTGATGATATTGTCAATGAATCAGTTGTTACTGAAGCGGGAAAGCCCCCAGTTTCTATTTCATTGGGAAATGTTGACATCCCGGACAAAATAAAATCCAAGATTCGATCAGAATTTTTTGAGATTCAACGATTGCTTGGGTTCTATGATTTTGCTTATGATATTTTTAAGAAATGGTATGTTGATGGGCGGCTTTATTATCATATACTGATTGACCTAAAGAATCCAAAGAATGGAATACAAGAACTAAGGTCAATTGATCCTCGACAGATTAAAAAGGTAAGAGAAGTAAGAGAACAAAAACAAATCAATGGCCAGCTGATAGCTCTTCCTACAAATGCCGTGGATTATTATACATTTTTTCCAGAAGGATCGAATCCAAATAACACTTCAGGGATCAAGATTGCAAGAGATAGTATTTCATATACGCATTCTGGAATCTTAAATTCAGAAAAAACAATGATTCTTGGTCATCTTCATAAAGCAATCAAACCCATGAATCAACTTAGAATGCTAGAAGATGCAACAGTTATTTATCGTATTGCTCGCGCACCCGAGAGACGAATATTCTATGTTGATGTTGGCAATCTTCCAAAGGTCAAGGCAGAACAATATCTTCGCGGGATTATGTCCCAATATAAAAACAAGTTGATTTATGATTCTACCACCGGAGAGGTGCGCGACGACCGCAAGCATATGTCCATGCTTGAAGACTTCTGGCTTCCCCGTCGCGAGGGCGGCCGAGGTACGGAAATTACGACGCTTCCCGGTGGTACGAATCTTGGAGAGATTGAAGACATCATCTACTTCAAGAAGAAACTCTATAAGGCATTGGGTGTTCCTGTTTCGAGACTTGAGCCGGAAGGATCATTCTCTCTTGGCCGAGCAACAGAAATTACACGGGATGAAGTTAAGTTTGGCAAGTATGTAAATCGTCTTCGAGCTAGATTTTCTTCATTGTTTGATAATTTATTGGGCACACAATTGCAATTAAAGGGAATTATTTCATCTGACGATTGGGAAGAAATCAAGCAAACTATTTATTATGATTACCATCAAGATTCTCATTTTGCAGAACTCAAACAAGTAGAACTCCTTCGGGACCGTACAGAAATTGCTCAAACTTTAGATGAATACATTGGAAGGTTTTATTCAAATGAATGGGTTCGTAAGAATGTATTAATGCAGACAGAAGAAGATATTGACAGAATTGATGCTCAGATTGAACAGGAAAAGAAAGACGGCGAAGAACATGGTGAGGGCGAAGACGATGCCGAGTATGGTGGAGATAGTTTTAAGTAAGTAAAATACATAGTCTGTATAAATAATCACTATAGAGGAGAAACTCGTAATGAAAGATGTAATTAGAGATGCAATACAGAATGCAACAGAAAGTAACCCACAGAAATTGGGGGAAAAGATAAAGTCTGTTTTGTTCGCAAAGGTATCCGATGCACTTAAAACCAAGAAATTAGAAGTTGCTCATACATGGTTAAATGGAATTACTTCGCCGGAACCAGTAGAAGACACAGAAATTGCTGATGCGCCTGCTGCTGCCGAGGACTCTGAATAACAATGTCGCCTCTTTCTTTTCAAGAGTTTAGAATTAAAACTCTGGTAAATTTACCTGATCCTGATGCCGTAATTAATGAAATGGCATTATTAATGCTTGACGAAGAGCCTGTCATTGATGAACTTAAAGTTATTATAAAAAAGAAAAGAGATGATAAAGTACAATTACCAGGAGATAAGTCCAAGGTCAAAGTGGATGTAGCATCTGCAACGGCTGTGGTCAATGTGTTTAAAAATTTACATTCAAGAAATCAGACTAAAATGTTACAGATGTTACAAAAGAAATCTGGATTTGAAAGAATGGTAAAGTTTTCGCTCAAGCAGACTTCTTTCTAAAGAGGACAAGAGAACAATGAAATTAATTACAGAGATGGTAGACTTTGAAGATGTCGAATTTATTGTAGAAGAAAATAAAAAGGGCACCAAAGATTATTATATCAAGGGCATTTTTATGCAGGCAGAAACAAAAAATAGAAATGGTCGAATCTATCCAAAAGAAGTTCTTACGAACCCATTCATTTGAATAAAACCTTCCAAAAGAAGTTCTTGCCAAGCAAGTTAAAAAATATGATGAAGCATATATTAAACAAAATCGAGCTTTTGGTGAACTTGGACATCCTGACGGACCTGTAGTTAATCTTGAGCGGGTATCACATATGATTAAAGAACTCAAGGAAGATGGAAATAACTGGATAGGCAAGGCAAAGATACTTGACACCCCATATGGAAAGATCGTAAAGAACCTTATTGATGAGGGCGCAAAATTGGGAGTATCGTCACGCGGAATGGGTTCACTTAAAAAGCAACAAGGGACCAACGTTGTTCAGGATGATTTTTACCTTG
>DTRI01000117.1:12822-13980 GCA_012966015.1 Flavobacteriales bacterium
GATCACGCTCTATCACCCACTCACTGTCCTGGACGCTGCCGCTGATATTGTTGCAGACCCATCGGCACCCGCTGCCTTTGTAGAGGGCATCATGGAAAATAAAGAATGGGTATGGGACAATGGGGTAATTAAGGAACAAGAAATCGAATATTATAAGCAACAAATGCGAGAAATGAGACAAAAGAATGTAGAAGTAGAAAAGTTAAAAATCTTTAAGAATTTTCTGTCAAAATTATAAAATATATAAATATGACGTAGAATGACTTATTCTTTTTAAGGAGATGGACATAATGGCAACCAAACAAGCAGAAGCAGTTTTGGAAGAAGAAGAAATTGACCAAATTGCTGATGAAATAGTAGAAGAGATCGAAAAAGAACTCAAACTAAAAGAAGACAAGAAGTCTGTCAAGTCTGAGGTATCTTCAAATAAAAAGAAGAAGACAGAAGGGGACCATCCCGACGAAGAAGAAGAGATGGAAGAAGGCGAACTTCCTCCTGCATTGAAGAAGGCCATTGCCGCAAAAAAGAAGAAGGATGGCGATTCTGATGATGATGAAGACGAAGAAAAGGATGAAGAAAAGAAGAAGGCTGTAAAGGAAGCCGCCGTCGCCGCGCCGGAACTGCCCAAGACCAAGCATGAAATGATGCGAAACATTTTCACCCAGATGCAGGGTACAAACAAAAAGCAATTGTCTGATGCATATACCCGGCTAATGGGTAGTCTTCTTGGAGAAGAAGAGGACGAAGAAGAAGAAGAGCAAGCATCTTCAAAGGGCAAGAAGGTTTCTGAAAAGCGAAAGATCATTACCAAGGAAGACATTGATGTTACAGATGATCTCAATGCGCTCTTTGGTGATAATGATCTTTCAGAGGAATTTAAGACACAGACTCAAACAATCTTTGAGGCTGCTGTTGTTGCAAAGATTAATACCGAACTTGAACTGTTGGAAAGCAATTATGCAGAGATGCTAGAGAATGCAAAAGAAGAAATTTTGTCAGAGGTCACAGACAAGGTAGATAGTTATCTCGGTTATGTTGTTGAAGAATGGGTCAAGGATAACGAACTGTCGGTCGAGCGTGGACTCAAGACCGAGATTACAGAAGAATTTATTGGTGGCTTGAAGTCACTATTTGAAGAACACTACATTGATGTTCCAG
>DTRI01000118.1 GCA_012966015.1 Flavobacteriales bacterium
CGACAGAGGACTTGAGGAAGGTTTACACGGAGGCTTCGGTATCTGATGAATGAATCTTGTTTTGAGCTACATTTTGCTTCTTTAAGTAAACTTTGCGAGGTTTCATAATTATGCTTTACAACAAACAGAAATTAAGGAAAATAACCGACCAGCTTTGGAAACAACACCAAGATTGACATGAGTGAAGAAAGTAAACCCAAAAAAACACGAGGAGTCGTTGATATTGTATTTCTAATTGATGCGACTGGAAGCATGGAACCTTGTATTGATGCCTTGAAGACAAATATTTCTGTTTTTGTGGATTCAATGACAACCAAGAGTCAGGCTAACCCGGTGCGAGATTGGCGTGCCAAGGTCGTTGGATACCGTGATTTTTTGGATGCTGAGGCACCACCATTAGAAGATAACCCTTTTGTAACAGAACCAGACAAACTTAAGCTTCAACTCTCTTCGCTGGAGGCATACGGGGGGGGAGATGAACCAGAATCGTTGCTCGATGCCATTCACCATGTTGCCAATATGGGGCAGTCTGAAAGGGGTGCTCAAGAGCTTGATCCGAACAAGTGGCGCTATCGCAGTAATGCGGCGCGCGTGTTGATTGTCTTTACTGATGCCACCTATCATCCGACTACAAAAGACGGAGGTACGTTCGATGATATACACCTTTCTTGTACCAGCAACAGGATACTGCTGTTCATTTTTGCCCCTGAACTTCCTTGTTATGATCAATTAGCCTCAATCGACAAATCAGAATATGAGGCAATTGTGATTGAAGGCAGTGAATCTCCTGTGCAAGCCCTAGCGAGGTACACGCAAGACACAGAAGCTTTCAAGCAAGCAATGGAAATGCTGGGTAAAAGTGTTAGTGCCTCGGCGGATGTACCAGAATTGTGACCCATTAATTTTTGCTAGCCTGGCGACGGCTCCATCACTGTAGACGTTTCATAGATCGTTAATTGTACTCCTAATTAGAGTTTTTGCCACTTCTATCAATATGCCAAGAAAATACAGGATAAAAGAAGTAGTTAGCGGTTATAAGATAAGAAGAGATGAATTTTATCATGCCGGGTTAATGGCCTTGTCTTATGCGGCTGATGCGCCTGATGGGACTAGAGTCTTTTTTAAACAGTATAAGTCTCCCACTCCAACGGTGGGATGGTATAAGAAATATATTGATTATCAAAAAGAAATAAAAAGAAGGATTGAGTCTGATAAAATCGCAAAGGAGTTTTGCTATGACATGCTTCATTTCTTTGAGTATCCAGGACGAGGCAAGCCAACCAATGGCTACCATCAAATCTTTGAATGGGTCTCAGCAAGCAAGGACTTGGAGCAGGTATTGGAAGAGGTAAAGAAAAAAAACAGCCCGGATTTCGGGCAGCGTCTTATTTTGGCAAAAAGATTGATGGGGGGGATTGCCAATTTACACAGGGCAGGGGTAATTCATTGTGACTTAAAACCGGCAAATATTCAGTTGATTAGTGATCCATCGATTAAGGCTGAATGGAAGCTCATTCTGATCGATATGGATTACTCGATCCTTAATGATCGTAAAGCGCCTTGGCATGGGCAACAATCCTATGTGGGTTCTCCAAATTATTTTTCGCCTGAACATATAAACAATAAGGCGCCACTAGAAGTGTCGGACGTATTCACATGTGGTCTTATTCTATATGAGCTTTTGGCGGAAGGCCATCCCTACGCTAGTGATAGCCATGAAGATTTTGCTGAAGCAGTGAATTCCTACAAAGCCGGTCCGCCTAAATTAAAGGGAGCGATGGATGCCCCGGCAACAAATGAACAGGTCAGCCAATATTTGCACCGCTGCTTAGATCCAAACCCTGATAATCGTCCGTCAGCCAAAGACGTCCAGACTGTCTTAAATGGTAGATTGGGAGCCAAAACCTCTTCACCTAAACCCCCGTCAACACCTTATATAGAACCTCCCAAACCTCTCCCGGAGGAAGAATCTGCCATTGATGAACCTCCTTTGCCGGAACCTACAACAGAAGAACCCCCGAAGTCTTCTACCATCACGTTGCATCACGTTGATTCGGGGAAAAGTTTGGTGATGCATATGAAAACGATTATTGGTCGGACAGTTTGCAGGCAATTTGGTGACGACTCACAATTTTGGACCGACCCACAGTTTACACTTGAGCGAGACGAAGAGGGCTGGATGGTGATTCCCAATACAGGCGCTAAGAACGAAACCATGCTAAATGGCAAGGCAATTGCATCTGATCAAACACTTAAGGATGGGGACGAACTTGCGGTTGGCCGTGAATCCAAAGGTATTATCAAGTTGCCTTTGGGGGTAAAAATCACCGAATAACAACAACTTTTAGAATCCGTATAAGGTAGACATAAAATATATTTCAACAAATTTGTATGGGTTGGGATTGTAAGGAATGCGGGGCTGAAGAAAACCCAGATGAAAGTATCGAATGCTACTCTTGTCTTTTTTTGCTTTTTCACCCTTTGAAACTGGTGTCGGCTGACACGGGACGGGAGAGCAAGAAGATAAAGTTAAAGCTAGCTTTTGGTAAAAAGCTGCTGGATGAATTTGCAGGGGAAGATGCCCAGTTTGCTTCCGAGCCCCAGTTTCGTGTCTTCCCGAATCCGTTAAAGCAATGGGTTCTTGAAACAGTTCAAAGTGTAAAAAACCCCACATTCATAAACGGCAGTGAGCCTATTGAGGATCAAACCGTGCTTCACCAGGGGGATATTATTTCAATCGGTTCCAGAAGGGGCAATGAGGATAAGATGAAACTAATGGTTCATGTTGAAGGATAACATGCAGTTCTTCAGGAATGTCCATCAGGCATTTCGGTTAAGGCAATTAGCTGATAACTATAGAACGACACCGTGAGTGACCAATCAGAAAAAGACCCTTCAAAGGAAAAATTTCTTTCAGATCATGAAGAAATAAAAAAAGTAATTGCGTCATTTCGGAATGAACTAATATCTTATTTATGGGGGATTACTGATACTAGTGAATTATGGGGGATTACTGATACTAGTGAACGGCTACAGAAAATAAAAGAAAAGGTTATTACCCAGCGGAAGGAGATAGATAAACTCTTCTTAACGCGGGATAAAAAAAAGTCTTTGTATGAAAAATATAAGGTGTGCAAATCAGACGAGCAAAAAACGCGGGAATGGCGTCGCGAGTTCACAAGCATTGATCAAAAGGGGCAAATAAGCCAGGAACCTAAGTGCCCTCCTAGCGAGCTGACCAATTTTCAGACAGCGGCGGCAATATTAGAGCACTTCGAAGACGAAAAATTTGAATCATATGGTTATGATATTGATGAGGCTAGAGCATTAAAAAACAAACATACCTCGAAGGATTTAAAACCAAAAAAATCTAAGCCAGCAACAAAGAAAGCCGTAAGTCCTTCAAAGCCTGTTAAAGAAGCTCCGAAACCGCCTTCTCTCGTTACTCGTAAAATCAAGGATAATAAGATGCCATGGACGAATATATTCTCCCAAATACCTAAAGATAAGGATGGGGTAGTTTCGTTGCCCGAAGATAAAGAGAGGATTGTAAGTGGGATTGAGGCGTTGGTTGCTAAGAAAAAGCTTATCGGGATGGCATTTGATAAATGTCGTCAGGATCGTGGCAATGAACAGCTGGTTATCAAGGTTGATTTATCCAACGAACCTGATCCCGATGAGAATGACATCTGGTTTCTTGGAGATATCCATGGGGATTTGCTGGGCATGACTGCGGCCATTGACTACGTAGAGCAAACAAGCAGAGAATCTGGAAAGAAACCGATTATCATTTATCTGGGTGATTTCTTTGACCGGGGTGAATACGGGCATTGGGTTTTAGTGAAACTGTTTTCTCAAATATTGGGAAAGAATCGCAGTCATATTGGGGTTATTGCAGGTAACCACGATGAGGGGCTTAAACATTCCAAAGAGAGAGGATTTTATTCAGAGGTTGAGCCGTGTGAATTCGGTGATTGGCTCAACGATCAACCTGAGGACAGCATGTGGCCAAGATTGGGCCAAGCA
>DTRI01000119.1 GCA_012966015.1 Flavobacteriales bacterium
CAATTATTTTGGTGCTGTAAAGAACTTTGTCAAGATGCAGCAGGACAACAATTGCTACTTTTTTATTGCGGACTATCACTCTCTAACGACCCATCCTCAACCTGAAGATCTACAAAGAAACGTAAAGCAGGTATTGGTAGAGTATTTGGCCTCAGGTATAGACCCTGAGATGTCAACGCTCTATGTTCAGAGTGATTTGCCTGAAGTTGCAGAGCTTTATCTGCTGCTGAATATGAATGCATATGTTGGTGAGCTGGAGAGAAGTACTTCTTTCAAGGATAAAATACGGGAACAAAAGGATAATGTAAATGCCGGATTGCTGACTTATCCGGTTTTAATGGCGGCAGATATTATTATTCATAAAGCCCATAAAGTTCCTGTCGGAAAAGACCAGGAGCAACACCTTGAAATGACGAGAACCTTTTCAAACAGGTTCAATCGCATGTATGACGTAGATTTTTTCCCTGAACCACAAGCCTATAACTTTGGGGAGACCCTGGTTAAGATTCCTGGTTTGGATGGCTCTGGCAAAATGGGCAAGTCGGAAGGTGACAACAATGCTATTTATTTGTCTGATTCACCAGAGGTAATCTCTAAAAAAGTGATGCGGGCGGTTACGGATAAGGGCCCGACAGAAATGAATCAACTGATGCCACAAGAGATTGGTAATCTGTTCGTAATTATGAAATCGGTTTCTTCAGCTGATACCGTAGAACATTTTCAAAACTTGTACAACACCTGTGAAATTCGCTATGGTGACTTAAAAAAACAGCTGGCGGAAGACGTAATTAAGTTCACCGAACCATTGAGAGAAAAGATAGAAGAGCTCTCTGCTGATGATGCGTACTTGAAAAAAGTTATTGATAGGGGAGCTGAAAAGGCAAGAGAGAGTGGTCGGGCAACCGTGAGCGAGGTAAGAGAGATAATGGGGTTTAGTCCGAGGTAGGGCTTACCTTTAAACCGTAAGGATTTCTTTTTCTTTAGCTTCCAGCAGGTTGTCAACTTTTCCGATATGCGAGTTGGTCATCCCTTGAATTTTTTCCTCCGCGTCTTTGGCTTCATCCTCACCTAAGCCATCCTTCACCAACTTCTTTATTTCCTCGTTTGATTCTCGACGGTTATTTCTAATGCTGACCTTGCAATTTTCCGCCTCAGCTTTGGCTTGTTTTACCAAGTCTATCCTTCTTTCTTCCGTGAGCGGTGGAATATTTATTCGGACGGTATGGGCATCATTATAGGGGTTAAGTCCCAAGTTAGCATCTGATATGGCTTTTTCAATAGGTTCTATCATGGTCTTTTCCCATGGCTGTATGGCCAATGTCTGCGCATCAGGTGTGCTAACATTTGCAACCTGATTTAAAGGAGTATCAACTCCATAATAATCAACCATTATACTGTCGAGCATACTAGGGTTTGCTTTACCAGCTCTGATTTTAGCCAATTCTGATTTAAGGTGAGCATATGATTTTTGCATCTGCTCTTCCGTAAAGGAAATCGTAAAATCCACTTCTTCGCTCATAATTTAAGTCTTAAAATTCAACCAGGGTTCCCACGGTTTCACCAGCGATAACTTTCCCGAGGTTACCTGGTTTGTTCATGTCAAAGACGATTACCGGTAATTTATTCTCATTGCAGAGTGTGAAAGCCGTTAGGTCCATGATTTTCAATCCCTTTTCATAAACTTCCGAAAAGGAGATCTTATCATACTTGGTTGCTGATTCATCCTTTTCCGGGTCGGCTGAGTAAATTCCGTCTACCCGTGTTCCCTTGAGGATAACATCAGCTTCCAATTCAATGGCACGCAAAGAAGCGGCTGTGTCTGTTGTGAAATAGGGATTTCCTGTTCCCGCTCCCAAAATTACCACTCTACCCTTTTCTAAGTGACGTATCGCCCGCCTTCTTATGTACGGTTCGCATATTTCTTCCATTTTAATGGCAGATAATAATCTTGTCTGAATGTCAATTCCTTCCAACGCAGACTGCAGCGCCATGCTGTTGAATACAGTGGCAAGCATTCCCATGTAATCTCCCTGTGCTCTGTCGATGCCACCTTCTTCAACGTTAATGCCGCGAAAGAAATTTCCTCCTCCAATGACCACGGCAACCTGTACATTTTGCTCCGCGATGTTCTTTATTTCAAGTGCGTATTGTGATATTCTCTTCGGGTCGATTCCAGCTAGCTGCTCTCCCATCAAGGCTTCCCCACTTAGTTTTAACAGTATTCTTTTATACTTCATTATTTGATAATGATTACCCAACAAAATAAAACAAAAAAAAAGAGAGTTCAAATGAACTCTCTTAATAATGTTAGCTGAGCGCTGATCGGCCGAAGCTCGTTACCGAGAGGCCGGAGTCAACTTCGCTGAGTACCTGTTTAATTGATTTTTTGCTGTCCTTTATGAACTCCTGATTTAGTAATGTGTTCTCCTTATAAAACTTGTTTAGTTTACCCATTGCTATTTTCTCTATCATCTCTTCGGGCTTACCTGCTTCGCGGGCCTGCTCCATGCCTATATTGATCTCTCTGTCAATGATATCCTGTGGCACATCATCCTGATCAATTGCCACGGGGTTCATTGCTGCGATTTGCATGGCAATGTCCTTGCCGATTTCATCCAGGTTCTGTGCGTCGCTCTGATTCAATCCTACAATTGACGCAAGCCTATTACCCGGGTGATTATATGCAATGACTTTTTCAGCTTCTACAATCTTTAGTTGTGAGATATCGACTTTCTCACCAATTTTACCAATCAGGCTGGTTATGCCTTCCTCTACACTTGAGCCGTTAATGGATTCTGATCTAAGTTGTTCTGTTGAATTTGCTTTAGTACTCACAGCCAGCTCAACAATGGCAGCTGCATAGTTTTGAAATTCTTCATTTCTGGCAACAAAGTCTGTCTCACAATTGAGAGCAACCACTGCACCAGTTTTTCCATCTTCACTTGTAGCCGCGATAATATATCCTTCCTTGGCCTCTCTATTTCCTCTGTCAGCGGCAACTTTTTGGCCTTTTTTTCTCAATAGGTCAACTGCCGCCTCCATGTCACCATTGGCTTCTACGAGTGCTTTTTTGCAGTCCATCATGCCGGCACCACTTGATTGCCTTAGTTGATTTACTTCTGATGCGGTGATCTGAGTCATTTCTACTTGTATTACGCGATTTTAAAATGAAATGTATTTATTCGACTAGGCAGAAGTAGCGGCTGATATTCGTTTTCTCTTTCCTTTCGTTGTTTTCTTATCCTTAGCAGGAGCTTTTTTCGAAGGTGTTTTGCTTTTCGTAGCTTTTGGTTGTTTCTTTTCTTTTTCCTCTGTCTTGTCAGAATCAGCAGCCACTTCTTCTTTGTCAGTTTCTTCTTCACTTGCTGTCACTGTTTCGTCTGCTTCTTCCCTTTCCTTCTTGTCTGCTTTCTTTTTCTGGGCGATGGCGGCTTCCGCTTCTTTGTCTTTTTTCCTTTCTTCAAGTCCTTCTGCAATTGCAGCAGTAATGTGGCCAACAATCAGTTCAATAGACTTAGAAGAATCATCATTTGATGGAATTGCAAAGTCTACAAGAGTTGGATCAGAGTTGGTATCTACCATTGCGTAGGTAGTAATTTTTAATCTCCTCGCCTCCGCTACAGCAATGTCTTCGTTGTGTATATCCACAATAAACACTGCGGCAGGAAGCCTTGTTAAATCAGCGATACTACCTAGGTTTCGTTCTAATTTCCCTCTTTGTCTTTTTATTGTAAGCTTTTCTCTCTTAGACATATTGTCAAAGGTGCCATCAGCGAACATGCCATCTATAGTCGTCATTTTCTTAACGGCCTTTCTAATCGTATGAAAATTAGTGAGCATCCCTGCTGGCCAGCGCTCTGTAGCAAAAGGCATATTCACCTCTTCTACTAATTTTGAGACGATGTCTTTAGCTTGTTTTTTTGTTGCAACGAATAATATTTTTCTTCCCTAAAGGTATATACAATACAATTATATACAACCTTTATTATGACATCTC